>NZ_BAABJZ010000107.1:0-153844 GCF_039543565.1 Ferrimonas pelagia
TATCTTCAATAACGGTGAGGTGTTCAATCAGGGTCATTTGGGGGGGATCTATGATGACGGAGAGCCCGATTAGATCACAGCAGATCGCTGGTATCAACTTCCATTAACAAAGTACGATCCCGCCCTGCTTCCATAGGTAATTCAAAGCCACCTTCTTTAGAAGGGGGGCTTTACGCTGAACTGACCTGGAGAAAGCAGCACCTTGGCCGACAAATTTCCTGCTTTATAGAAGGTGATGGCATTTCTTGAGTGTTTCAGGTGCGCCAAAGGCTGCCGTAGCGACAGTTTGAGAAAAACGGGATGGAGTCCGTGTCAGTCGCTGGACAGCAGTTGATGGGCACTGGATACGACAAAGGCCCGCTTATGCTCGGTATTGGCAGCAAAGATGCGCTGCTTCCCGCCCTGTGGCCTTTCGAAATTTGTGCTCAAATTCGCTGTTGATAGTCAGCCAGTTGTCCGGGACGATACGTAACTGGGTTAACAAAGGAGGAAGGGAGCCCGGAATGTGTCCACGTTTGTCTTAGCTGGGGCGCCCATATATGTCTTTATTTCTCTTCTTTTCCTATGAGCAAACTAATTAAGAGGAAGTGGGGTTTTGATGTTCATTTTTGGCAGTTCAGCCAGCTCGATAAATGAAAATTGTCACTTGAGTTGCAACAGTATTGCGCAGGCTTTATTTAGAGTAGCTAAGTGCAATTGGAAAGGGGATGCCTGTGTGTTGAGACTATTATGCTGGTTTTATAGTAAACGTAGAGGGTGTTCGTAACTCTGTACTGAGATGAAATGGACAATGTATTTGGAACTTAATATCTATCATCTCACTTCAGTAGCCGAAGAAAGAAAATAACGGTTCGAATGGCTCTTGTGCTTTGCACCGCAAATGATGGGTCATTTTGCTGAGCATGGTTACTCCACTACAAATTGAATAATTCAAAGTGTTAAGGTCGCTCGGTAGCGCTAACACCGGACTAAACACAACCCTGTGTAGCACTAGTAAAAGCCTGGAAATAATCATCATTCAGAGGCCCAAATGAAGCGAAGCGTCAACCTGGCAATATCACTCGCACTGACTCCCACCATTGCCTGCGCAGGAATGAGCAGCGAACAGATTGCTGAGTATCCTATCCCATTTTATGACCACACACTACCCATTGAAGAGCGGCTAGATGACATCAGTGCCCGTCTCACAAACCGAGAAAAAGGCCTGATGATCACCCAGCGGAATGAGGGTGTTCCGCGCTTTGGCATGCGCTCTTTCATGCCGGGCGAAGCCCTGCACGGACTTTCTGCACCGCGTGACAACCCAGCCACGGTCTTCCCTCAGTCCATTGGACTGGCTGCGATGTGGGATCCTGAAGCGATGACACGCATGGGCGATGCGGTGTCCGACGAAGCCCGTGCTCAGTACCACAACGGTCCAGTGCTGTGGGGAGGGCGTAAAGGCCCTCTCGGCTTCTGGTCTCCGGTGGTCAACATTGCTCGCGATCCTCGTTGGGGACGCACTCAGGAAGCCTATGGCGAAGATCCGTTGATCAATGGCACCCTTGCTGCAGCTTACGTTAGAGGCCTCCAGGGCGATCACCCCAAATACCTCAAAACCGCGGCCGGGGCTAAGCACTTTGTCGCCAACAACACCGAACACGATCGATTCCACGCCAACGCCGATATCTCTGAGAAACAACTGCGTGAGTACTACTTTCCCGCCTACAAGCAGGCTGTGCAGGAGGGGGATGCCAAAATCATCATGACCGCGTACAACGCACTCAATGGTGAGCCTGCCGTGACAAACACTTGGCTTGTTAAAGACGTATTGCGGGGAGAGTGGGGCTTTGATGGCTTCGTGATCGGCGACTACGCCTCCGCGCAGATGATCACCAAAGGTTGGGCCGAGCGCGGATTTTATGGCCATGAGATCTACGACACCACGGCCGACTCTATCGCTGCTGTCCTCAATGCAGAGACCTTGGATTACACCAACGAAGGCCTGTTTCATACCCATGGCCCGGCCGTCATCGCCGAAGGTAAAGCCAAGGCGGAAAGCCTGGACAGGGCGTTTCGCAACGTGATGCGCGTGGCGCTGCGTCTTGGCATGTTTGATCCGGAGGAGTTGTCGCCATGGAAGGATATCCCGTTCGAAACCATGACCACGTTCAAACCACTGGCACTGGAGTTGGCAGAAAAGTCCATGGTTCTGCTGCAAAACGAGCCGGTCTCAGGGACACCCTTGCTGCCGCTGGATCGCTCCGCATTAAAAACCGTTGCTGTGATCGGCCCCAACGCTGATGTGCTGAACTATGGCACGTACGCGGGCACGGCGACCGATCCGGTCACCCCGTTGCAAGGGATCCGTAATCATCTCGGTGACGATGTGGAAGTGCTGTATGTGCCCTGGACCCACGCCGTCGAAGATGTCACCCGGATCCCGATGGACAATCTGACGACCCTCGACGCACAAGGGATGGGCGGCTGGCAAGCCGTCTATCACAATGACGCTAAAGCCCACGGCAAGCCCGATGCCGAAACCTTTGTGGCAGACGTCGATTTTTCCTGGACCGATGAACGCCCTCATAAAGCCCTTGTTCGCGATCGCTATGCCGCAACCTTTACGACTACAGTGGTGCCGCCACAAAGCGGGCGCTATACCTTCGCCGTTGATAACCTAGGCGGCGACGTCCAAGTGCAGATCAATGGCGCGCCATTTATCCGCGATCACGGCGAAGAGCCCGACGTAAAACGTCTCACCAAAGCCATTGACCTCGATGCTACGCAGACCTACGAGATTAAGGTGATCAACATGCGCAAAACAGACTATGAAGATCACCGACTCCGCCTTGCCTGGCAATTGCCGCAGGAAAAGAGCAATTTCGAGGGTGGCGAATTGGACGTGGCCAAGCAGGTCGATGCCGTGATCGCCGTGATGGGGATCTCAGTGGAATACGAGCGAGAGTCCATTGATCGGCCGTTTGAAGGGTTACCACAAGAGCAGGTCGAGATGCTCAATGGCGTCCTCAACGCCAACCCCAATACTGTTGTCGTCCTCCAATCCGGCTCAAGCATCGAAAGTCCATGGCTTAAAGAGAATGCACCGGCGATCTTGCAGTCTTGGTATCCAGGAGAGCAGGGGGGCGTAGCCATCGCAAACACTCTGTTTGGTGATTATAACCCCGGCGGCAAACTCCCCCTGACCTGGGTGCGTACTTGGGACGATCTCCCTCCTTTCGCAGATTATGACATCACGAAAGGTCGCTCCTACTGGTACTTCGACAAAGAGCCGCTGTGGGCCTTTGGTCACGGCCTGTCCTACACCAATTTCAAACTGGACAAGCTGAAGATCCATTCGCGCAAAGTGAATGTCGACGGCACCATCGATCTGTCTGTACGAGTGAAGAATACCGGTAAGATGGATGGCGACGAAGTTGTGCAAGTCTACGTGGCGGACATATTCGAGCGCTCAGACAAACCCAAACAGCGTTTGAAAGCGTTCGAACGCGTCACCGTACCGGCGGGCAAGTCTCAAGTCGTCGAACTCTCTATCGACGTTGCGGATTTAGCTTACTGGGATGAACACAGCCAAGACTGGTCTTTAGGCGACCGCTACGAGATCCGCGTCGGCAATGCGTCCGATAGGCTGTCTCTCACCAAAACCATTGAGGTTCGCTAACGAACTAAAAAAGGGTCCGTAATTCGGGCCCTTTTTACTTACGACGACATGCTGACTATGGATGGGAACACCAAGGAGATCCATAAAGCTCATGCACCGCCTATTCAGATCTATGCATTGATGAACATGGAGGATCCGTTCCTAATCACTTATTCGTTTTCGAAGGGTCCGATCCTGGCACGGTAAATATCCCCATCAAACGTCAATGACGTTAAACAAAGCTCAATGTCAGATAGCCGGTGAGGATCACCGCAACCCACATCACCATAGAGCTGGTCAGCCGGGTTCGCGATAAACGTGCTTCCGGCAGATGCAGCGCCAGGAAGTCCAGCATGCGATAAACCAAGGCCACACAGCTTTGCCTGAGCCGTTGGTCCCAATGAACAAATGCGACCGATCCGCGCTCCACCACGCTTGGGAATAGCCTCCGATAGAACCAGTCAAAGTCCAGACTGATGGTCAGAGTCCGCTTCATCATCGGCAGCAGAACAAAGAACGCCGCGCCGGCAAACAGCAGCAACTGGAACTGGGTTACCAGATGACTCAAGGTGTAGGGCTGATAGCTCACCGGGTAGGGCAGGATCTGATAAAACAGCTGCGGGACTAGGCCGATCCCAATACACAAGGCCGAGAACAGCGCCATCGCCCATCGCATGGTGGCGGGGGGATCCGCCGGTCGCAGCCCGGAGTCCTTTTGGAAGAACACAAACCAGGGGAATTTGATCCCTGCATGCAGGAAGACGCCGGCGGAGGCTGCCAACAGCAAAAACCACACCCAGGCCAGCCTCTCATGGGCCGCCGCGGCGGTTTCCAGCGACTTAGTGACAAAGCCCGAGGTAAAGGGCACCGATGAGATCGCCAGTGCGCCAATGGTGCCGTATAGGGTGGTGAGTGGCATCGACTGGAACAGCCCGCCGAGATCGGAGCATTTGCGCTTGCCGGTCTGATAGAGCACGCTGCCCGCCGCCATTAGCAGCAGGCCTTTATAGATGATGTGGGCAAAGGCATGCGCCGCGGCGCCATTGAGTGCCAGCTCACTGCCAATGCCTATGGCGGTGATCATAAAGCCCACCTGATTGACGATGCTGTAGGCCAAAATGCGCCGCATGTCGTTTTCCAGCAGCGCATAGATGATCCCGTAAAACACCATATAGAGGCCGATGTAGATCAGCGCCGTGGTGCCCGCAAAGCAGATCATCAGGGTAAACACCGCGGTTTTGGTGGTAAACGCCGATAGGAACACGCTGCCGCTGGGGCTGGCTTCCGGGTAGGCGTCGGCGATCCAAGCGGAAAACGGTGGTGCACCCGCGTTGACCAGGAAACCTGCCAAGATCAGGTAGCCGCTCCAGTGGGACAAGCCGATCGGGCCGAACTCTATGCTGCCGCTGGCGTACACATGGGCCACAATGCCCACCATCAGCACGACGCCACCAAACAGATGCACCATCAGATAACGGAAACTGGCCTTCCAGGCCGAGTCTGTCCCCGCCGCCCAAAGCACCAAGGTTGAGCCCAGGGTCATCACCTCCCAGAACACAAACATACTGAAGAGATCGCCGCAGAGCGCCACCCCGATCGCCGAGCCGGCGTAGATCATGGCCGCTGACAGCTCTAGGGTTTTCGCTTGATTGAGGGCGTAAAGCGCCCCCGCAAAGGCCATCAGAGCAAAGACGGTCGCAAACAGCCGCCCCAAGACGGTGATCTCAAGCGGCGCCAGTTGGTACTCCAAAAACATCACACTGCTGCTGGTGCCCAGTGGCAGTGTCCACACCAGCAACAGCACAAGCATGGGGCCAGCCAACAGCAGGACCCGTTTCCAAAGCACAGAGACAAACGGCAGCAGCAGGCCAATAATGACCAACAACAGCCCAGGTGGAAAATGCTCAATCATGGTAATAGCTGTCCTTGCGCTTCAACAGAAAACCCAATCCTTTGGCGACGATCACCATCAGCGCGCAGGCGATTAAGCCATACCAGCCATAAAATCCCGGGCTGCTGTCCAGGGTGACACCTTGCGACTCCAGGTTGCCATGGTGATGCATGAACAGCTCCGGCAGCAGAGACAGGGCCAGAACCAGCCATAGGCCGCGCCAGAGTTTGGGCCGGTTCTCGGGGCGGTACAGCCAGTGAAGCTGAGAAGAAGATTTGGTGGATTGATCAGTCATCACAGTCCCTTATGAGAGCGCCGCAACGAGGCGGATCTGCTCAGCAAGCTCAAACAATCGATTGGGGAAGGCAAACAGCAGCAAGGTCATCGCGGCGGTGATCCCCAGCGCCGTGACCATCACGGGTGGCGACTCTTTGCGGACCGCCGGCAACACATCGGCTGGCTTAAAGTAGGCGGCGTAGATCACCGGCACAAAGTAGGCCGCATTGAGCAGCGTCGATAACAGGATCACCGCTACGGCCAGTTGCTGCTCGGCTTCGATGGCGCCCATCAGCAGATACCACTTGGAGATAAAGCCCACGGCGGGGGGCAGGCCGATCATCGACAGCGATCCTATGGTGAAGGCCGCCATGGTGATCGGCATCTGATGACCGATCCCATTAAGCTGGCTGATCTCGGTTTTCTTGGTGGCGGTATAGATGGAGCCAGCGGCGAAGAACAGGGTGATCTTGCCAAAGGCATGGGCGGCGATGTGCAGGCTGGCTCCCAAGATCGAGATGGGGGCCAAGATCATCGCCCCGAGGACCACATAGGAAAGCTGGCCGATGGTGGAAAACGCTAAGCGACGTTTGAGGTTGTCTTGCTTGAGTGCCACGACCGAGGCACTGACTACGGTAAAGGCGGCAAGATAGAGCAAGATCTCGCTGCCCGGGGCCTGTTGCAGCAGCTCCAGGCCAAAGACATACACCACCACTTTAATGACACAAAACACCCCGGCCTTGACCACGGCGACCGCGTGCAACAGGGCACTGACCGGTGTGGGAGCCACCATGGCCGCAGGCAACCAGCGGTGCACCGGCATCACCGCCGCTTTGCCTATCCCAAGTAAAAACATCAGCGCCAGCACGGTGACCAGCGGGCCATCGAGGTGCTCAGCCAGGATCCCGGCACTGGCAAAATCCGTGGTGCCGGTCAGCATCCAGGTCCAGATGATCGCCGGCAGCAGTAAGCCCACCGAGGTAAACAGCAATATGCCCAGATACACCCGGCCCGCCTTCATCGCCTTCTCACTGCCCTTATGGGTCACCAGTGGGAAGGTCGACAGGGTCAAGAGTTCATAGAACACAAATAGGGTGAACAGGTTGGCGGAGAAGGCGATCCCCAGCGCAGCGGTGATCGCCAAGGCAAACAGCAGATAGAAGCGGGTTTGATCCGACTCCTTGTTGCCGCGCATATAGCCGATGGCGTAAAGGCTGGTGATCAGCCAGAGAAAACCAATGATCAGCGCAAACAGCACCCCCAGCGGCTCCAGCACAAAGCTAAGGCTCAGCCCGGGGAGCAATTCGAACCAGATGACAGAGGCGTTGTCGCCGGACATAAACCCCTGATAGAGGTGCAGCATCAACACCAGCTGGACTGAGGCGCCGATGAGGGTGACGCCATCACGCAGATCGGGATGACGACGGCACAGTGCGATCCCCGCCATCACCAGCAGCGGTAGCAGTAGGGTAAGTTGTAGGGTCAATGCGCCACTCATGATTGCACTCCAAACAGGCTTTGTGCCGCCATCTCTGCTATTCCCACGGTAAAGCGGGTATCAATGCCCAAGTACACATTGGCGAAGACTAGGATCCAGATGGGCAGCAAGAATCCCAAGGGAACCTCCTCACGCACCACTTCACCATCGGGCTGCTGGAAGTAGGCCACTTCTACAATGCGCCAGACATAGATCAGTGCCAGCATCGAGCTGAGTAGCACCAAGCCAACCACTGGCCACCAGCCTTGCTCAAGCAGCGCCACGACCAGATACCACTTACTGATAAAGCCGACGGTGAGCGGTACGCCAATTAAGCTCAGCCCAGCCACCACGATGGCCGCCATGGTCAGCGGCATCCGCTTACCCAGGCCCTTAAACTGGCTCAATTCAGCGCTGCCTATCCGGTACACCACCGCGGCCAGCGCCAGAAAGAGTGCGCCCTTGATCAAGCCGTGGTTGAACATATGCAGCAAGGTGGCCACCAGTCCCTGCTCACTGGCCAGGCTGAAACCGAGGATCATATACCCGATCTGAGCCACGCTGGAGTACGCCAACAGGCGCTTCACGTTGGTTTGGTAGATGGCGATCACTGAGCCGGCGAAGATCCCGGCCAGTCCCAGCACGAGATGGATCTTCTGCAACGGCAGATGCTCAAAGGAGAAGCTCACCCCATAGATATCAAACACAAACCTCAGCATCACATAGAGTGCTACTTTGGTGGCCGTCGCCGCCAGAAATGCCGTCACCACCGAGGGGGCATAGGCATACGCATTGGGCAACCACAGGTGTAACGGGAACACGGCCAATTTGAGACAGACACCGACGATAAAGAACGCGAAGGCGGTAAACAGGGTGCGGGTATGGGCCACTTCCGGCAGGCGCTGGGCGAGATCCTGCATATTCAGTGTGCCGGTCATCATATAGATGAGGCCGATCCCGATGAGGATAAAGGTCGCACCGATGGTGCCCATGATCAGGTATTGATACGAGGCCCACAGTGCCCGCCGATCTTTGCCGAGGCCCACCAGGGTGTAAGTGGCCAGGGAAGAGATCTCCAAAAAGACGAAGACATTGAAGGCATCGCCGGTGGCCAGGATCCCCATCAAACCGGCCATGCACAGCAGATAGGCAATATAGAAATAGAGCTGGCGATCCTTCGGCAGCTCCCGCTCGATGCTGTACTGTGCCGACCATAACACTAAGGTGCCCACACCGGACACCAGCACCAGCAGGAAGGCATTCAGTGCATCGATGCGATATTCAATGCCCCAAGGGGCCTGCCAGCCGCCAAGCTCATACACGATGGGGCCGCTGGCGATCACTTGGCTGATCAACAACAGGCTGATCCCAAATGCCAAGCCACTGACCATCACGCAGAACAGCCACAGCAGGCGCGTGGGTTTTAGCAGCAAACAGGTCGGTGCTGCCATCAAAGGAACGATCACCTGTAATACAGGAAGGTGGGCTAACACGATTTAACTGTCCTTGTTTCCAACTTTACGTTTAGGCTCATCCTCGGCGACCGGGTGAGGCTCCAATGGCACCACCTCCGCCTGTGTCACGCTGGCCGCATTATCGATGGTTTGGATCTCATCCTCCTCCACGGTGCCGTAGGCTTCGCGGATCCGCATCACCAAGGCCAAACCCACCGCTGTGGTGGCGATCCCCACTACGATGGCGGTGAGGATCAATACATGGGGTAGGGGGCTAGAGAAGGATTGATAGCCCTCGGCCAGGATGGGCGCGGTGGCCCCCTCTACATTGCCCATGCTGATATAAAGGATGAATACCGAGGTTTGGAAGATCCCAAGCCCCATCAGCTTTTTCACCAGGTTACCGTGGGAGATCACGATGTAAAATCCCAGCATCATCAGGATGATCACCACCCAATAGTTGTACTGCGCTAACAGATTCACTCCTGCCCCCCTGATTGCATTGCTCGCTCAGAAAAGGTAAAGAACAGCAAGATCATCACCGAGGTGACCGTGATCCCGACGCCCAGCTCCACCAGGAAGATCCCCAGGTGCTGGCCTGACAGGGCATTGGCAGACAGGGCGTGATAATCCAAAAAGGCGTGGCCGTTGAGTATCGACACCATGCCCACACTGCCGTACAGCAACACGCCCACGGCGGAGACAAAGCGGATCACCGGGAGCGGGAAGCGCTTTCGTGCCCGCTCAAAGCCAAACACCATGGCGTACAGAGCGATCGCGGCGGCGAAGATCACCCCCGCTTGGAAGCCGCCCCCTGGGCCGTAGTCACCGTGAAACTGGACATAGAGCGCGAACAGCATAATCGGTGGGATCAGCAGCTTGCTGATCACGCGCAGAATGAGATGATCCGGAAAGGCGCTCCGGCTGGCTGCTGGGCTACTTGGCTTGCGGATCCCCGCGCCACGGCCACCGAGCAGCGCCAGCACCCCGATCCCCGCGGTGAAGATCACCACGGTTTCGCCAAAGGTGTCGTAGCTCCGGTAGCTGGCCAGCACCGAGGTCACCATATTGGGGATCCCGATCTCCTCCATCGACTCCTCGATGTAGTGGCTGGACACTTGCTGCTGCACCGGCGTGTTGGGATCGCCAAACATCGGCATATCGATGAGGCCGTAAAATAGCAGCACGCCGGTCAAGAAGACCACCACCAGGGCGGCTTTGGGCTGGATGCTGTTGGCTTTCTCATAGCGGCTGGTCACCATCATGGCCGCGAGCATCAATAATGAGGAGATCCCCGCACCCACCGCCGCTTCGGTAAAGGCCACATCCACCGCATCCATGGTGACGAAGAACACCGCAGACACCAGACTGTAGAGGCCACACAACATGACCGAGGAGAGCAGATCCTTGGTGCGTGCTATGGTCAGCGCCAGCAGCACCAAAAAGCTGAGCAGCACCACATTAATCACAAATTCGATCATCCGTTGCTCTCCTCTTGCTCTGGGGGTGATGGGCGTGATCTCTCACTTCCCTGCGGTCCAAGCAGCGGCGCTAGGCCCCCTTTGCGTGCGGCCTTGGCCAACGCGTGGGCCGCCGTGGGGCTGGTCAACGGAATGAATATCAAGATAAAGCACAGCTTGGCGATTACCAGCCAGTGGCTCTCTGGCTGCAGGATCAACCCGATGAGCAACAAACCACTGCCCATGGTGTCGGTGATCCCAGCAGCGTGCATCCGGGTATAAAAGTCAGGAAAGCGCAGCATGCCCAGTGCCCCTATCAGGCAGCAGCCACAGCCGGCAAGGATCAAGACCGCGCTGACCAACGACAACACCTCAGCCATCATTGTTGCTCCTCCTCACGCTGCCTATGCTGTTCGAAAAAGCGCAGGATCCCCACCACTCCAATAAAGTTGATCAGGGCATAGACTAAGGCGATGTCGAGAAAATCAGGCCGGCCCATCAAGAACCCCAACACGGCGATTAACAGCACGGTTTTGGTACCAAAGACGTTCACCGCCAGGATCCGGTCATACGTCGTTGGCCCCAGGATCGCCCTCGATAGGGCCAGCCCCATCGCAACCAGTAAAGCCAATCCGGCCACTACGAATACCGTCATTGGCCCAACTCCTTAACTCGCGGGATCATCGATCCTTGTTGCAATGCGTCGATATCATCGTGGTGAAGGGCATGTACCGTCAGTGTGGTTTCATCCAGGTCCAACGACAGGGTTCCGGGCGTTAAGGTGACCGAGTTAGCCAGCACGACCCGGCTGGCATCGTCGTCCTGTTGGTGCTTCAAGATCGCGACTGCCGGAGCCAGTCCTTTTGGGCCTTTGATAATCAGCTTGATCACCTGCCAGTTAGACAGCACCAACTCCTTGAGTAGCCAGCAGATAAAACCGGGAAACTTTCGTGCGAGATGCAGAGGGTAAGACTCGTTATCCACCAGTTCCATGCGGTGGGCCAACCACGCCACAAAGGCGATAGAGGCCACGCCAAGCGTCGAGATAAATGAGGTGTAGTGACCTGAATTTAATAGCCAGATCAGGGTCAAGCAGACCAACAAAGAGAGTGTGTATCGCATCCGAATGCGTTCCGCGCCAATCCATATCAAGTCATCAACTTATAACATTAACGGTGCGCTAACACTACGCACTCCAAAGTTTGAGTGATGGGTCACAGAATGTAATGAGTTGATAACGTGGGTAAACCTTGCGGGGCGGCTTTGATTGTTGGCGGCCGTCATTGCAGTGGAATTTTTGTAATAAACTCTTAAACAGTCAGTGAGATCCCAGTGGTCTGGTGCAGTGGCACCTAAAAGAGCATTTTCGAACCAAAGTGTTCAGGGCACACCCGTTTTCAACGAAATACTGACCAGATCGTATTGGAACCGTTGCCAGAGCGATCCGGGCGGGCGGGCGGTCGAATGGAGGCGGGAGCGATAGGGACTGCCGTTGTTCAGCCGCAAACGAGATTGGACAGCAAAAAAAAACGCCGCTGGGATGGCGGCGTTGGTGTCTTTGCAAGCAGCGTGTTAGAACGCGGAGCGTTTGTAGCTGCGGTACTCTGGTTGCCAGAACGCACGGTCGATGGCGGCGCGCAGATCGTCCTGCTTAACCTTCATGGCGACACCGTCGGCCATGGCGGCTTTGCCGACCGCAAAGGCGATCTGTTTGCTCACCTCTTGGATCTCTTCCAGTGGTGGCAGCAGGGCGCCTTCGCCTTTTTGACCCAGTGGCGAGCATTCGGCCAAGGCGCGGCTGGAGGCCATCAGCATGTTATCGGTGATCCGCTCGGCGCCACAGGCCAAAGCCCCCAGACCCACACCCGGGAAGATGTAGCTGTTGTTGCATTGGGCGATAGGGAACACCTGATCGTTGAGGTGCACCGGGGTAAACGGACTGCCGGTGGCGACCAAGGCGCGGCCGTCGGACCAACGCAGGATGTTCTCCGGTGTGGCCTCGACGCGACTGGTTGGGTTGGACAGCGGGAATACGATTGGGTGTTCATGGCTGGCGGCCATTGAGCGGATCACTTCTTCGGTGAACAGCCCAGGCTGGCCGGAAACACCGATCAGCACGCTTGGCTTGCCGTTATTGATCACATCCAGCAGTGAGATATTGTTGTTCTCGACCTGCCACTTTTCGACCGCCTTGGGCGATTGCACCAAGTTGGCCTGGAAGTCGAGCAAGTTGACCATGCCTTCTTGCAATAAGCCCCAGCGATCAACCATGTAGATCCGTGCGCGGGCGGCTTTATCGCTCAGGCCCTGGCTGATCATCTCGGCGATGATCGCTTCGGCGATGCCACAACCGGCGGAGCCGGCGCCGAGGAAGGCGATGGTCTGATCTTTAAGTTGTTTGCCCTGTGCCTTACAGGCCGCGAGCAGGGAGCCGACGGTCACTGCGGCGGTGCCTTGGATATCGTCATTGAAGCAGCACATGCGATCTTTGTAGCGATTAAGCAGCGGCATGGCATTTTTTTGGGCGAAGTCCTCAAACTGGATCAGGGAGTCTGGCCAGCGGGTTTGGATCGCCTGCATCACCTGCTCGACGAAGGCGTCGTACTCTTCGCCGGTTACCCGCGGTTGGCGCAGGCCCATGTACATGGGATCATCCAGCAACTGCGCGTTGTCGGTGCCGACATCCAGCACGATGGGCAGGGTATAGGCTGGGCTGATCCCGCCACAGGCGGTGTACAGCGACAGCTTTCCAATCGGAATGCCCATGCCACCAATGCCTTGATCGCCCAGGCCGAGGATCCGCTCACCGTCGGTGACGACGATGACTTTAGCATGATGGTTGACCGTGTTGGCCAGCAGATCATCGATGCGATCACGATCGGCGTAAGAGATGAACAGGCCACGGGAGCGTCGGTAGATATTGGAGAACTGCTGACAGGCTGCACCCACGGTCGGGGTGTAGATGATCGGCATCATCTCGGTGATATGCTGTTGTACCAAACTGTAAAACAGGGTCTCGTTGGTGTCCTGAATGTTGCGCAGGTAGACGTGGCGATCCATGTCATTGGTGAACGAGGCGTACTGTTGGTAGGCGCGGGCGACCTGCTCTTCGATGGTCTCAACTGCGGCGGGCAGCAGGCCGTGCAGGTTGAATGCGTTGCGCTCTTCGTCGGTGAAGGCGGAGCCTTTATTCAGAAGTGGCGCTTCTAGCAGAACAGGGCCTGCATAGTGGATATAAAGTGGGCGTTTGTTGTCGTCCATGAAAGACCTTCTACGACAATGAATTATAGGGGGGACGTTTTGGCTCAAAAGTGTATCACAAGGTTAGCTGGATCACGCGGTTAGATCTGCCTTGAATGTCTTTCAATTGACCTGAGCAGGCGAGGGATAAGCGTCTAGGCTTTAGGTTTGAAATCGTTGTGTTGGGAGGCTGTTATGGGTTGGTTGAGTTGGATCCTATTGGGTTTGGTCGTGGGTGTGTTGGCAAAGTGGATCATGCCGGGCAAGGATGGTGGCGGGCTGATCATGACCATAGTGCTTGGGATCGCCGGGGCCTTTGTCGGTGGCTATCTGGGTCAGTTGGCCGGGTTTGGTGGTGTGTCTGGTTTTAATGTTGGCTCGCTGGTGTTGGCGGTGCTTGGCGCTCTGCTGCTGTTGTTTCTCTACAGCAAACTCAAGCGCTGAAGCCATACCTATCATCAGCATTGGTCTATTTATTGAGGGCTTGCCGTAGTCATAACGCCTTGGCGAGGGTTTTAGAAGTCGACCCGACCCAGTTCATCGACTGCGCCACGTCTGCGAGGCAACAGCTCGAACGGTTGTTGCTGTTCCAGCGGTAGCGCGTCCCCCGTGCGCAGGTAATCGGTGCGATAACGCAGCTGCCAGACGATGTCTCGATCGTCGAGGTAGTCGATCTCTTTGGTGTCGGAGAACTGCTCGCCGCTGCGGCGCAGGGTGTGGCGCACGGTGATGGGACGATTGTTTTCGTTATCTTTGTGTTCGAGCACCATGACCCAGGCATCGGGGTTGAGGATCTGCAGTCCGGCTATTTGGGTTTGGTAGTGTTTCATCCGTCCGTCACGCACGTAAGCGACCTGGCCCGGCTCGCTGAGTGTTCTTATCATCAGGGTTTCGACCTGCATTTGCGGATCAAGAAAGCGGCGTTTGTGGATCAAGGTGCGTTGATCGGCGGTGCTTTCGATCGCCAGCGCGAGGGGAAGCTCGGTGAGCTTACCGGTGCGGGTATCGACAAACTCCATGGTACCGAGCCAATTTCCCTGCAGCGTGAGCAGGGTGTCTGCTTCATTAAGCAAGATCTTGGCATGGGCGATCGGCAGCAACAGCATCAGTGGCAACCACAGGCGCAGCGGGAACATGATGAACTCCACGACAGAGGAACTGCACTAAGCATAGAGGGTTTATTGCGGCTTGCTATGAGCGGCTGCCAGTCATGGAGAGACGGATGTTGAGCCGCTCCCAATACGGGTGAAGACCGGCGATGCGTGCGGGGATGCTGCTCTCTGACATCGTCCCTTTATCGGCTGCGCTGTCGCTGCGTGTTTTAACCGGCTCGACATATTCCGAGTTGATAAATGGTGTACTCTTGGTTTTTTCCAAGTAATTCAGGTTATTTATGGTAGAGCCGGCTTCTCAGTCCCGCACCAGCCAACGTGAGATCTTCGGCTGGGCGATGTTCGACGTGGCCAACTCCGCGTATACCACGGTGGTGATCACCATTGTGTTCAGTGCTTTTTTCGTCAATCACCTGGTGCCTGAGGGGTCGGACTGGGGCAACAGCTATTGGGGGATCGCGATGATCCTGTCGAATCTGGCGGCAATGATCTTGGCGCCATTTTTAGGCACGCTGTGCGATCTGACGGGGCGCAAGAAGCGTTTTTTGATCGGCAACATGTTGCTCTGTGCACTAGCGACGGGCCTGCTCTATTTCGTTGGTCCCGGCGGGATCTATTGGGCGATCGGTTTGATCGTGATCAGCAACACCACCTGGATGCTGTCCGAGGTCTTTTGTGCTTCGTTTCTGACCGATCTGGCGACGCCGGAGAATATGGGGTTGTTGTCGGGGATAGGCTGGGGGGTGGGATACTTAGGTGGCTTGCTCAGCCTGGTGTTGGTGCTGTTTGGCGTGATCACCGCATCGCCGGAGCGTGATCTCGCGTTGTATATCCATCAAAATCAACAGGCGATGCTGGTGGTGGCGGCATTCTTTGTGGTGGTGTCGATCCCGACCATGCTGTGGCTGCGGGACCGGCCGGTGCGTGAGCCCATCGATACCCATTGGCGTAGCGTCTGGCATCACACTTGGCTGCGCTTGACTCACTGTTGGCAGTTAAGCCAGCAATTGCCGGTTCTGCTGCACTTCTTTTTGGTGTTCACCCTGTACAGCGCCGGCATGGCGATTGTGATCAAGTTTTTCGGGATCTACGTCGATTCTGAATTGAACTTGAGCGCCGGGGAGAAAACCGGTGTCTTTTTGGCGTTGCAGTTGTCGGCCTTTGTCGGCGCTGTCAGCTTTGGTTTGTTAGAAACGCGGATCGGCTCTAAAGCCACGATATTTTTGACCCTGATGTGGTGGATCATGGGGGTATTGTCGATCTACTTTCTCGCGCCACTGGCCCAACTGTTTGGCGTCGAAGAGAGCCGCCTGTTTATGGTTTCGGCGGTGGTTGCCGGCGCGGGGTTGGGCTCGACCCAGAGTGCCAGTCGAACCATTGTTGGCTTGCTGACGCCACAGGGCTTCAGTGCCATGATGTTTGGCTTTTGGGGACTGTTTGGTCGGATCGCGGCGATCATCGGCAGTGCGTCGTTTGCGGTGGTGGCGGACTTAGTGTCGGTGCAGCAGGCGCTGCTGGTGATCCTAGCCTTCTTTGTGGCTGGGGCAATGTTGGTTTTGCTGCTCCCTATCAGTCAAGGGATCCGCCAAGCAAGGGAATTTTCAAACTAATCGTTGGTAAAAACCTGCTAAGGAGATAACTTTTGCTAAGTTTTTCACTACCGCACATTTTTGCGGCATGGAAAACGAGGGCAATATGGTCAGTGTTTATCGAGTGTGGTGGTGTACTGCGTTATTGATGGGGGCGATCGGGTGTAGTGAGCAGCAGGCGCCATCCACGGAAGCGCCTCCGGTCGATGTGGGCGCCATGACTGTGCAAGCGCAGCCGGTGACACTAACCACAACCCTTGCGGGTCGCACGAAAGCCAGTTTGGAAGCGGAGGTTCGGCCGCAGATCAGCGGGATTGTACTAGAACAGGATTTTGAGGAGGGCGCGTTGGTCGAAAAGGGCCAGCAGCTCTATTTAATTGATCCCGCCCCGTACGAAGCGCAACTGCAGCAGGCCAATGCCGAGTTATCGCAAAGCCGAGCGAACCTGAAAGCTGCGAAAGCCCGGGCCGAACGCTATCAGGTGTTGGTTGATTCTCGGGCGGTGTCAAAGCAAGATTATGATGACGCCCAAGCGCAATATCAGCAGGCGTTGGCGTCGGTAGAGACAGCGAAGGCTTCGGTTGATACAGCGAAAATCAACCTCGGCTACACTCGGGTGTATGCGCCCATTGCCGGCCTCGCGGGACGCTCTTCTGTAACTCCAGGCGCTTTGGTGAGTGCCAGTCAGTCACAGGCATTGGTAACGGTTCAGCAATTTGACCCCATGTACGTGGATGTCTCCGAATCCAGTCGTGAACTTAATGCCCTGCGCAGAGCTTGGGCGTCAGGCGATGTGATCCGGCAAGAAGGGGAAGCCGCTCAGGTTCACCTGTCGTTTGATGACGGTTCAGCGTACGAACATCTGGGTGAGTTTAAGTTTGCGGACATCAATGTGGATGTTAGTACCGGCACTTTCACGATACGGACCACCTTTCCGAATCCAGACAGCATTCTCCTTCCTGGCATGTTCGTGCGGGCCACGCTGGTTCAGGGAGTCCTGCCTAACGGTGTGTTGATCCCGGCTCGTGGGGTGAGTCGCAATGCCAAAGGCGAAGCGACCGTCGTTATCGTCTCCGCGGAAAATACGGCTGAGAGTCGAGCGGTCGTCGCGGAACAGATGATAGGGCAAGCGTGGCTGGTGACGGATGGGTTGGCAAATGGTGATAGGGTCGTGCTTGAGGGGCTGCAGTACCTTCGGCCAGGCGTGGCGATTGGCACAGTGAACGAACTGGCACCGGAGTAGCGCATCATGGCCCAATTTTTTATTGATAGACCAGTATTCGCTTGGGTACTGGGCATTTTACTGATGCTTGCCGGCGCTTTAGCATTGATACAGTTACCCGTAGCCCAATACCCGGATATTGCACCGCCTTCGATTGAGGTGCGAGCGACTTATCCTGGGGCTTCGGCCAAAACGGCTGAGGAAACGGTGACTCAGGTCATTGAGCAGCAACTCACCGGACTGGACAACCTGTTATATATCGCATCCACTTCTGATGCGTTTGGTGGCGTCACCATTACCTTAACTTTTCTCGCCGGAACCGATCCCGATATCGCTCAGGTCCAGGTACAAAATAAGGTCTCGGCTGCGACCGCGCAGTTGCCGGATTCGGTTCAGCGTCAGGGGGTCACCGTCAATAAGGCCAGTGCTGGCTTTTTAATGGTATTGGCCCTTATCTCTGAAGATGCGGGGATGGATTTTAACGATCTATCCGATTACATCGCGTCAAACTTGCAGGATCCGCTCAGTCGGGTGAATGGCGTCGGCTCAGTGCAACTGTTTGGGGCTGAATATGCGATGCGGGTCTGGCTCGATCCGAATAAAATGGAAGGCTATGGTTTGGTGCCGGGCGATATTAATACCGCGATTGCCGCGCAAAATACGCAGGTATCGGCAGGCCAGTTAGGCGCTGCCCCCTTAACCGGGGGACAGCAACTCAATGCCACCATTACCGCCCAGTCTCTGTTGACCAGTACCGACGAATTCGAACAGATCCTGCTGAAGGTGAATTCGGACGGCTCTCAGGTACGACTCAAAGACGTGGCTCGGGTTGAATTAGGGGCGACCAGCTACAGCGCACTCTCTCGTTATAACGGTTATCCGGCTTCTGGCTTGGCTATCAGTCTGGCAACGGGCGCGAATGCCCTAGATACGATGACAGCAGTGCAAGCCAAACTCGATGAGCTACGACCCTTCTTCCCGGCGGGGGTTGCTTTGGCAACACCCTACGATACAACTCCTTTTGTTCGGATCTCAGTCGAAAACGTTATCCATACCCTGATTGAAGCCGTGGCGCTGGTGTTTTTGGTTATGTTCCTGTTTTTGCAGAGCTTTCGTGCAACTTTGATCCCCACCTTAGCGATCCCTGTGGTGGTTCTGGGGACTGCTGCGGTCTTGTTGGTGTTGGGTTACTCCATCAATACCTTGACCATGTTTGCCATGGTGTTGGCGATTGGCTTGCTGGTGGATGATGCGATTGTCGTGGTGGAGGGGGTTGAGCGGGTCATGGAAGATGAAAATCTTCCGCCTCGGGAAGCGACCATTCGCTCGATGCAGCAATTGTCCGGGGCGCTCGTGGGGATCGGTATGGTGCTATCGGCGGTGTTTATTCCCATGGCGTTTTTTGGTGGCACCACGGGGATCATCTATCGCCAGTTTGCCATCACAATTGTCACGGCGGTTGCATTGTCTGTGTTGGTGGCATTGATATTGACGCCAACGTTGTGCATCCAGTTGATGAAGCCAGGTCATACGGCCGAAAGTACAACGACCGGTTTCTTTGGCTGGTTTAATCGAACGTTCCATCGTGCCACTGAAGGCTATGTCAACACGGTGGCTTTCTTCGCCAAACGAATGTGGATGGTGGGGATCATTTTCGCGCTGATCGTTTCTGTCGCCGGCTATGGCCTAACGCGGTTACCCGGTTCGTTTCTGCCCGATGAAGATCAGGGCGTCATGATGGCCATGACTCTGCTGCCTGCGGGGGCAACACAGGAACAGACGGTCGAGGTACTGGAGAAAATTGAGACGTATGTGCTAGAGAACGAGATGGACTACGTCGATTCCGTGTTTGCCGTTGCTGGATTCTCGTTCGCTGGAGCGGGCTCGAATGCGGGCATGATGTTTTTCGATATGCGGCCTTGGGATGAGCGAACGTCAGCGGATGGTCACGTCAAAGCGGTGATGGGGCGGATCCAGAATTATATGTTCAGCATTAAAGAGGCAATGGCGTTTGCCTTTGTTCCGCCAGCGATTATTGAGCTTGGTACTGCATCCGGATTTGATATGCACCTGCAGGATCGCAGTGCACAGGGACATGCCGCCTTGACGGAGGCACGAAACATGTTGCTCGGCATGGCGGCACAAAATCCAATGTTGCAAGGGGTAAGGCCCAATGGTCTGGAGGACACCCCGCAGTATGTGATTGATATTGATAACCTTAAAGCGGAGGCACTCGGGGTCAGTATTGCGGATATCAATACCACGTTATCGACCGCGTTTGGCTCTAGCTACGTCAATGACTTTATCGATCGCGGGCGAGTGAAGCAGGTCTATGTACAGGCGGATGCACCCTTTCGTATGGTTCCTGGCGATCTGAACGATTGGTATGTACGCAACAGCAGTGGCGATATGGTGCCCATCAAAGCGTTTAGCACAACGCACTGGGATTATGGTTCGCCCCGGTTGGAACGCTATAACGGCATTGCGTCGATGCAGATCCAGGGGGAGCCAAGCGCAGGGGTTAGCACTGGTGCGGCGATGACAGCGATGGAGGAGATCGTCGAGCAGTTGCCTGGTGGCGTGTCGTTGGAATGGACCGGCTTGTCTTATGAAGAGCGGATCTCCGGCAACCAAGCCCCCATCTTGTATGCCTTATCGATTTTGATCGTATTTCTTTGTTTGGCTGCATTGTATGAAAGTTGGAGCGTGCCTTTCTCGGTGATCTTGGTGGTGCCGTTAGGCGTCATGGGGGCGGTGATCGCGACAGGGATCCGTGGACTGGAGAATGATGTGTACTTCCAGGTTGGCCTGTTAACTACCGTGGGTTTGTCGTCGAAGAACGCCATCATGATCGTGGAGTATGCCAAACAGTACTATGACGACGGCCAGACCGTGCTAGAGGCGACATTGCATGCGGCGCGGGTGCGCTTACGTCCAATCCTGATGACCTCGTTAGCGTTTGGTTTTGGGGTGCTTCCGTTGGCCATATCCAGTGGTGCCGGCTCTGGAGCGCAAAATGCGGTGGGTACCGGTGTGGTCGGTGGGGTATTGACCGCCACCTTTATCGGAATTTTCTTTATCCCGCTGTTTTTCTTGTTCGTGATATCGACCTTCAGTGGTCGCAAACCTTCGAAGCAGGAGAGCAGTCAATGAAACTGATATGGATTGTTTGTTCGGCTCTGATGCTGACGGGTTGTATGAATTTGGCTCCGGATTATGAGCGCCCACAAATGCCGGTGGCTGAAATGTGGCCAGAAGACAGCAAAGCACAACTGGATGGCAACAGTGGCGTTGAAGATTGGCGCAATTTTATTGTAGAGCCGAAGCTGCAACGCCTGATTGAGCTCGGGTTAGAGCACAATCGAGATATGCAGGTTGCGGTGCAAAATTTGCGCCGAACTCAGGCGCTCTTTGGGATCCAGCGTTCTGAACGGTTTCCCAATGTGGATATCAGTGCAGGCTCGGTTAATCAACGATTACCGGAAGCGTTTACCGGCGGGCCACCGACCGTCAGTCGTCAATACAGTGTTGATCTGGGGATCTTTAGCTATGAGCTCGATTTTTGGGGGCGGATCAGCAGTCTTGAGCGTCAGGCTCTGAATGCGTATTTGGCGACGGAGCAGGGGCGACGCAATACGCAGATCGCGCTGATCAGTCAGATCGCGTCGACCTATTTAACGCTGTCGGCCAATAAAGCCTTGTTGGCGTTGGCAGAAGAGACCTTAGCCAGTCAGGAAGCGTCACTCGTGTTGACCCAGCAGAGCTTTGATAATGGTGTGGTGTCGGGGCTGGACGTGGCCCAAGCACAGGTGACTGTTGCGACGTCACGGGTTGATTTGGCGAGTTTTTCCAATCTGGTGGCATCAGATCAACATGCGTTGGCGGTCTTGGTTGGCACTAGCATCGACGATGCATTAATGCCAGAGGCGGGTGAGTCCGACGTCTTGGCACCGGTGCGCGTGGGTATGCCGTCTCTGCTGCTGTCGCAGCGGCCTGACATTGTTCAGGCTGAACATAATCTGATGGGGGCGAACGCCAATATTGGTGCCGCGCGAGCGGCGTATTTTCCTAGTATCAGCTTGACCGCTACGGCGGGATTATTGAGTGCCGATCTGGACGATCTGTTCGATGGAGATGCCCGCAGTTGGAACTTCTCTCCCAGTATTAGCTTACCCATTTTTAACTGGGGTCAGTTAAAGGGGAATGTCGAGGTGGCTAAAGCGGACGCAGCGATCGCATTGGCGCAATATGAGCAATCAATACAGTTGGCGTTTCAGGAAGTGGCGGATTCATTGTCGGCGCGACACTATCTTGCTCTGCAAAGAGAGGCGCAACAGCAACTGGTGGATGCGACCGGAGACAGCTTTGAACTCTCGGAGCTGCGGTTTCGACAGGGGGTGGACAGCTTCTTCTCGGTATTGGATTCACAACGCAGCCATTACACGGCGCAGCAGGGCTTAATTACCCTCGATCTGAGTCAGCAGGCCAATCTGTTGGCGCTGTTTCGGGCGCTCGGCGGCGGTTGGGTCGGCAATGAATTGAGTCCATACTCGCCTTAGTGGCGATTTATCCATCAAGTCAGATGTTTCCTACACTGAAAGGGAAGTGCGAATAGGAGTGATACGAGATGCTACTGCGAGAAAAGAGCTCTGGGGATCTGGTGGAGGTGATCGACAGTAACTCATTACTTAATCCGTTTGTCGATCAGGTCAAGGTGCAGTTTCAGTGTGGCCAGGATCTGGCCGATCCTGAGATGTGTGACAAAAAGGGATTAACCTTCCCTTCGGGCGAAGGATTACCGGAATGTTGGCTAAACGGCCATTATCGCACCAAAGCGTAAATGGTTGCGAGTGAACAAAGCCCCGCAGGATCCTGCGGGGCTTTGTTTTGCTGCTTTGGCCTTGCGTTGAGCTAGCGTTGGGTAACGCTGCTTGCAGCGTCCCTAATCGCGTTCGGCGCCGCGTTGACAACGGCGCTAGCGATGCCTTTGGCTGGGCATCGCGGCTGGAATGGGGCGTTGACGTGGCTGCGGCATTGGCCGGACTGCCGGTCGGTGCACCGGCATAGTGGCAGGTTGTGCCGGACGGGTGCGAATGACGTCTCGGCGTTGCCGAGGCTCGACACTGGGCCGGATGTTCGGCTGCTGTACGGGTTGGTTGACCGGTCGGTTCGACGGCCGTTGTATGGGTTGCGTCGGCGCGGACGGGATCTGCTCCGGTGAAATAAAGCCAGGTCGTGCCGTGGGCTTGCCGGGATTGGCGGGCAGCTGTGCTGGCAGTGTCGGTGTAGGCTGACCTGGCAATTGCACAGGGCGCTGCGTCCCTGGCTGGCCTGCGACCGGCAAATGGACCGGAGGGCGCTCGATAGGCGGCATCGGTTTGATCGGCGGTTTGGGCGGCCGGATTGGCGGATAGGGGCGCCAGTAGATGGGGCGATAATACCAGCGATGGTAGTACCAAGGATCGTACCAGAGGGAGCCCTGATAGTAGCTTGAGTAGTAGCTGGTTGTGTAGGCCGTGCGTGGGCTGTTGCTGCAGCCGCTGAGCAGGGCGAGTGCGAGCACCACGCTGGTGACGGTAAACATGGGTTTCATTGGGTGGCCTCCTCGCGGTCGGTTGGGCCGATCAAGCCAAAGATGGCACCGACGGGATCGATCATAAACAGGATCTCTTGGTCATTTTGCGGCTCGAGCAGCCATGTTGCTCCGGCTTCTATAGCTGTTTGGGCGGTTGCCATCGGCTCGGTGACATAGATGGCAGACACCCAGAGTGCGGGCGCGCCTTGGTCATTGGATTCGCTGGCGGAGATGCTGGCGCGGCTAATCCCTTCTGAGCTGAGGAGCCACTCAGGCGCTTGTTCGCTGAGCTCTATTTGGAGCAGATCCCGATAGTATTCGCCAGATCGTTTGGGATCTGGGCTAAACAACATGTGCCAGGCAAAGTGGCCTGCTTGCGGCTGGTAGTCGAGGGGATCGCCCGCTTGACTGGCAAGCAGGCCAAATACCGCGCCGTTTGGATCTTGGGCGATCGCTTGCACTCCTCGTTGCCCCATGTTCCGCGGTGGCATCAACCATCGACTGGCGAGGGGTAACCGACTGGCCTCGCTGAGATCGGCGCGGGAGAAGTGTGGAACCCACATTGCGCCGACACGTTCGCTGTTGTTTTCCTGGCGCATGACGATCCCAGCAATGGCTTGGTTATCGTGGTAAAACAGCCAGTACGGCTCGCTGTCGAGGGCGGCGATCTGCCAACCAAACACAGTTTGGTAGAAGCGGGCGCTGGCTTGTGGGTCGGAGCTGAACAGATCATGCCAGGTGGCTTTGCCTGGTTGGGCGTGATCAGCTTCTGCATAGGCCAGTGGCGGGAAGTCGGCCTGGCTGGGCAGACTGATGGCCAACAACATGATCGCCATCATCTGGCTGATCTTTTGTAACATATTCGGGATCTCCGGATCTCTGTCTCTCTGCAGTGTAACATGGTTGAACTTTGAGCTGAGTTAGCGCTTTGTATCAATTGGTTAGCCATAAATAGGTCAGTTGTGATTGTGCTCACGTGCGGTGGTGGTTCGAGGTTGGGCGGGGTATGATGTGGAATCCGGAAAATGACCGGATAGCAACCGGTTAACCTGCATAGCGGGGGTCGGAGCCCCCTGGAGTAAGCAATGGCTGTCATTCAAAAAGAGCACTTCATCAGCTCCGTCGCTGATGCACTGCAATACATTTCGTATTACCACCCCAAGGATTTTATCGAGGCATTGGCTAATGCGTATGAGCGTGAGCTCAACCCTGCGGCGAAAGACGCGATGGCGCAGATCCTGATCAATTCGCGCATGAGTGCGCAAGGGCACCGACCGCTGTGCCAGGATACTGGGATCGTGACCTGTTTCGTGAAGATCGGTATGCAGGTGCAGTGGGACAGCGACTTGACCGTGCAGCAGATGGTGGATGAAGGTGTGCGGCGGGCTTATACCGATCCCGATAATCCATTGCGTGCGTCTATCGTGGCCGATCCTGCCGGTGCGCGGATCAACACCAAAGACAATACCCCTTCCGTGGTGCATATCGATATGGTTGCAGGCGATGGCGTTGACGTGATGATCGCGGCGAAGGGCGGCGGCTCGGAAAATAAGTCGAAGATGGTGATGCTGAATCCGTCCGATAACGTGGCGGATTGGGTTGAGAAGACGTTGCCGACCATGGGCGCCGGTTGGTGTCCACCCGGTATGCTTGGGATCGGGATCGGCGGCACGGCGGAGAAAGCCGCGGTGATGGCGAAAGAGTCCTTAATGGAGCATATCGACATCCATGAGCTGCAAGCGAAAGGCGCCGAAACCGCCGAAGAGCAACTGCGGCTGGAGATCTTTGAGCGTGCCAACAATCTGGGGATCGGCGCGCAAGGGCTGGGCGGGATCACCACAGTGCTGGATGTGAAGATCAAGTCGGCTCCGACCCATGCGGCTTCAAAGCCAGTGGTGATGATCCCCAACTGCGCGGCGACGCGTCATGTTCATTTTCATTTGGATGGTACTGGTGCGGCGCAGTTGCCGGTTCCGAGTTTGTCTGATTGGCCTGAAGTCACCCAAGAGGTGGGGGATAAGGTCAAGCGGGTTGATCTTAATTCGATCACCGCTGAAGAGCAGCGTAGCTGGCAGGCGGGCGATGTTCTGCTGTTAAACGGTAAGATCTTAACCGGACGGGATGCTGCGCATAAGCGCATTAAAGATCTGCTTGATTCCGGTGAGGGACTGCCAGAGGGTGTCGATTTTAACGGGCGCTTTATCTACTACGTGGGTCCAGTGGATGCCGTTGGTGACGAGGTTGTCGGGCCGGCAGGGCCAACCACGGCCACCCGAATGGATAAGTTTACCGAGCAGATGCTAGCGGAAACGGGCTTGATGGGCATGATCGGCAAGGCTGAGCGAGGCCCGGCTACCGTCGATAGTATTGCCAAACACCAATCGGTGTATTTGATGGCGGTTGGTGGTGCGGCTTACTTGGTTGCTAAGGCGATCAAACACTCTCGTGTGGTGGCGTTTGATGATCTGGGCATGGAAGCGATCTACGAGTTTGATGTTGAGGATATGCCGGTGACGGTGGCAGTGGATGCCGAAGGCAACAATGTGCATGAAACCGGACCCGCTTACTGGCGAGGCCAGATCGCTCAACACGGTTAATATGACTTGATGATCTGGGCGCCCATTTTTTTGAAAAGTGGGCGTTTTTGCTTTGGGCGGCGAAAAAGCGGGTCTGAGCGGGGTGCCTATTTTAGCTCAACAGGCTTGACCATAACAGGGCCAGCGTGGAGCCACCTACGGTGGTCATGGTTACTAAACTGCCGATGACGATCTCTGCGAGACCACGTTCTTTGAGCATGGTGATGGCCGCAAAAGCCGAGCCTGCGAGCAAAGACAATATTGTGCTGATGGCAATTATGGCGAGGGCCACAGGCGTCACCTTTGAACTTGATTATCAAGAGACAGACTTTACCTCGCTCTCATTTAAAGGCCAGAGCCAACGTAAGAAAATGTCGGATAGAAGGCACTTTTAAGTAGATAAAAGGAAGAATTATTACTAAAAGGTCCAAGGTGAGACGAGTAAGTGCGACAAAGTGGCTCAGGTTGGCGGCGTTGTTGCATTGTTTGTGTGATCCTTTTATCGATTTTTTCCACTCATGCCGCCTTGTCGCGACAGTTCTATGCATGGGTGGTGACATCTCTCGGTGTTTTGTTAAGTGTGACTTTCCAGACTATGAGTGATGATTTTAACGCGGCCGATTGAACTGGTTGCCAGAGTGTGAAACGGTTGAGTGCACGGATGCGGTGCATCGCTATCCGATTATCTTTAAAGGAAAAATAACGATGAAAAAATGGATTGCAGCGCTACCGTTGGCGCTACCTCTGGCCTGTGGCTGGGCCAGCGAACCGTTTCAGGTTCAACATTTGACTCAGTTTAATTCCCTGCACTCTGTGGCGTTGTCCGCCGACGGCGCAGAGGCGATCTACGCGCTGAAAGCGGTGTCTGATGATGGGCGACGCTCAGATCTGTTTCGGATCAGCACGGCGGATCCCAGTCAGTTCGAGCAACTGACCAATCATTCTGGTACGGAGCACAGTGTGAGCTACTCCGCCGATGGAGCGGGGATCTACTTTCTGTCTGATCGCTCGGGCTCCAGCCAACTCTGGTATTTGTCGTTATCCGGGGGGGAAGCTCGACAGATCTCCGATCTGCCACTCCCGATCGATGATTACAAACTTGATCCGACCGGAGCGCACCTGGTGATGCAGATCCGCATTGATCCTGCCTGTGTTGATCTGGCTTGTGGGGCACAGATGGCGGAGCAAGCCAAGGCGCGGTTGGCGCAAGGAAAGCACTACACCGAGCTGATGGTGCGCCACTGGGACACATGGGGCGACGGGCTGCGTAATCATCTGTTTGCTGCTCGCTTTGAGCAAGGTGGTTTATCTGAGCCGGTCGATCTGACCGCGGGATTGGACACCGAGGCTCCTCCCAAGCCTTTCTCTGGGATGGAAGAGGTGGCCTTCAGTGCGGACGGGAAACGGGTGGTGTTTACCGCCAAGGCTCCCGGTGCGGATCAAGCTTGGCAGACCAATTACGATCTGTGGCAGGTACCTGTGACGGGCGGCGAGCCGGTGAATCTTACGGCGGATAATCCTGCTTGGGATGCCCATCCGGTGTTCTCTGCCGATGGCCGTTATCTGGCGTGGTTGGCCATGACCATCCCGGGTTATGAGGCGGATCGTTTCCGGATCATGTTGAAGGATCTGCACACAAGTGAGGTGAAAGAGGTAGCGCCGGGGTGGGATCGTAGCCCCCATCATCTTGCGTTTGGTGCAAGCAGCCAGGTGCTTTACGTCACGGCACAGGATCTGGGACAAGTCGGGATCTTTGAGCTGGATACCCGCTTTGGCGATGTCCGCTCGCTGGTAAAAGAGGGCAGCCATGCGTTGCAGGCGACGGCAGGAGGTAAGATCCTTTATACCCGCAACGACTTGTCTAACCCGACCGATCTGTATGTGATGGATGACAATGGTCGCAATGCGCGGCAATTGACGCAGATTAATGCGGAGCACATGGCCCGGATCGATCTGGGTGAGTTTGAGCAGTTCAGTTTCAAGGGGTGGAATAACGAAACTGTGCATGGTTACTGGATCAAACCTGTGGGTTATGAGACGGGTAAACAGTATCCGGTCGCGTTTCTGGTGCACGGCGGTCCGCAAGGCAGTTTTGGAAACCGTTGGCATGGCCGCTGGAATGCGCAGTTATGGGCTGGGGCAGGGTTTGGTGTGGTGATGATCGATTTCCATGGCTCGACCGGATATGGCCAAGCGTTTACCCATTCCATTTCCAAGGATTGGGGCGGAAAGCCGCTGGAGGATCTGCAAAAGGGCCTCGCTGCCGTGGGTGAACAACAACCCTGGCTGGATGTGCGTAACGCTTGCGCTGCGGGCGGCTCCTATGGTGGTTACATGATGAATTGGATCGCCGGTAACTGGAACGAGGGTTTCAAGTGTCTGGTTAATCATGCGGGTCTGTTTGATATGCGCAGCTTCTATATGGTCACCGAAGAGCTTTGGTTCCCTGAGTATGAGTTTGGTGGGCCCTATTGGGAGCAAACAGACCGGTACGAACGGTTTAACCCGGTTAACCACATTGATAAGTGGCAAACGCCGATGTTGGTGTTACATGGTGCCAAAGATTATCGGGTGCCATTGGAGCAGGGTTTGGCCGCTTTTACGGTGCTCAAACGCAATAACATTCCGGCAGAACTCGTTGTTTGGGAGGAGGAGAATCATTGGATCTTAAACCCTGACAATCTTGAGCAGTGGTATGAGCATGTGCTGGGATGGATGGCACGCTGGACTGAGAAAGTACAGCATTAAGGTGAGAGCGACGCTGTTTTCGTCCAATTATCCAGCAAGGGGGTGTGCATTGGTCACGTTATGGTGTTTGGTGTGATCGTATCGCCGAACCTGCCTTGAGTTCGCTCAGGTGCTGCCCTATAGTTGCGGCATATGCTGTTTGTTCCTTTCGTTTATCGACAAGGAGCTGAATGTTGGATGAGTCGGCTTGCTCGTCCTTACCGTTTATCCCGCGAGCAATTTCTTGCGTCGCAATGGCATAGTTGTTAGCACCCTGTAACCCGACAGGGTGTCGTCACAGCCCCCATAGGGGCTGTGCGCTGATAACAATCATTCTGCCCCAGGCAGTAACAAGCCCCCCTTCGTGTTGGTCTAACAACATGACTCGCGGATAACGCAAATTCTAAATGCTGTCGCGTTTCTCTCTTCTTTGGTTCTGCCCCTTTGGCTGGAACTGAACCTCTTCTGCCATGAATGGCCCCCATACAGATGCACGTAGGATCCCTTGGATCCCCGTGTCACGGAGTAACTCTATGAGTCACACAACAGGTACGTCTGCGGACGCCGAAGAAACACTGATCCCAGCGAGCCGCTGGTACCAACACATCGATCTGCAGGTGTTGTTGCTCAGTGGTGGATGTTTGGTGCTGTTTGCTGTCGCAGCGCTCTACGACATAAACGCTGTTAGCACTTGGGTTAATGGTGCTTTTGCGTTTTCAGCGACCTATTTCGGTGCCTACTGGCAGCTGTTGCTGTTAGCGACGTTTTTCATTGGCCTGTTCATTGCTTCCAGTCGTTCTGGTGCGGTTGTCCTCGGCGCCACCGTGCAGCCCGAGATGTCCACGTTTAAGTGGGTTTCGGTGGTGATGTGTACCTTGCTTGCCGGCGGTGGGGTGTTCTGGGCAGCCGCTGAGCCAATGGCTCACTTTGTCTCGCCCCCCCCTTTGTATGATGCCCCATCTGGTTCGGTGGAAGCGGGCTACAATGCGTTGTCCCAGAGCTTTATGCATTGGGGCTTTTTGGCGTGGGCGATTTTGGGCAGCCTGACTGCCATCGTGTTTTCCCATCTTCATTACGACAAAGGCTTGCCACTTAAACCGCGCACCTTGCTGTACCCTATCTTTGGTCAGCGCGTGATGACCGGCTGGTTCGGTGCCATCGTTGATGCTTGCTGTGTTCTGGCTGTGGTGGCTGGAACGGTCGGTCCTATCGGGTTTCTTGCCCTGCAAATGGGCTTCGGTTTAGAAAAGCTGTTCGGTATGAGCAACAGCTTTAGCCTACAGATGGTGGTTTTGGTGGGCTTGGTGATGATCTACACCGGCTCGGCCATCAGTGGGGTGACCCGTGGGATCCAGCTGCTGAGCCGATTTAATATCATCCTGGCGGCTTTCTTGATGCTGTATATGCTGCTGCTGGGTCCAACCAGCTTTATCGTCAACGGCTATATCCAGGGGATGGGAACCTACATTGACCAGTTCATTCCTATGGCCACCTATCGCGGTGATGAGGCGTGGCTCAGTTGGTGGACCGTGTTTTTCTGGGGCTGGTTCCTAGGCTATGGCCCGTTGATGGCGATGTTTGTTGCTCGGATCTCTCGCGGCCGAACCATCCGTCAGATGGTGCTGCTGATCTCCGTTGTTGCACCGGTGATCACCTGTTTCTGGTTCACCATCGTCGGTGGTAGCGGCGTGGCGTTTGAGCTGGCTGAGCCCGGGGTGATCTCCGAACCCTTTACCGGCATGAATCTGCCTGCGGCGTTGCTGGCTATCACCGAACAGTTGCCGCTGGGTTGGATGGTTTCCGTGCTGTTTTTGGTCTTGACCACCATCTTCGTGGCGACCACCGGTGACTCGATGACCTACACCATCTCGATGGTGATGACTGGTAACGACCATCCCCATATGGCTGTCCGGGTGTTCTGGGCGATTATCATGGGTCTGATGGCTGCGATCCTGATCTCCATTGGTGAAGGGGGCGTTGGCGCACTGCAGTCCTTTATCGTGGTTGCGGCGGTGCCGGTCTCTTTGGTGTTGTTGCCGTCACTGTGGAATGCCCCGGCGATCGCTCGACAGATGGCGAAGGATCAGGGCGTGTAACGGCCCGAATCTTTTGCTCGTCCTAAGCGCCGCATTGCGGCGCTTTTTTGTGCGCGGTGACCGTCGATCAACCGATCACCCGGCGCAGCGTGGGCGCTTGTGTGGCTGAACTTGTCGGCAGCGCTTGAGCGACCGTGGGTTGCTGATAGCTGCGCACGGCAGCTTGCAGTCGTTCGAGCAGGGTTTGACGCAGGGACAGCGGCTGGATCACCCGGGCCGCGGCGCCGAAGCTCATGATCCAGCGGATCAGATCCTCATTGATGGCGACACTGGCGTATAGCTCGACGCGATCGTCATGGCATTCGAGCCGTTGCTCCTCGGTCAATTTTGTATCGAGCAGGGCAATGCCGATCTTGGGCTCAAAGTGCAAGATGATCGCTTCTGAAGGCGTTGGACTGGGCTGCAGTTGGTGCGCGGCAAGCCATGCATCCAGATCAAATCCATGGGGCGGTTGCGCGGGGATCAGGGTATCCCGAGCGGATTCGATATGATGCAGCCGGATCGCCTGGCATTCTTGTTGATGCTCAAAGCGGCCGATCAGAAAGGCCTCGGTTTCGCTAAAGACCACGCCACAGGGGTGGATACGACGATCGTATCGGTGAAATTCATTGGCTTTGTGATACCCGATCTCCACAACCGTATCGTTGTACAGTGCTTGGTATAGGGTCTCCATAACCAGAGGTTTGGCCTGTGCGGGCAGACACAGTACGGTCTTTCGAACAAAGCGGATCTTGCTCTGCCAGGCCGCCCGGCTCTGATTGTGAGGTTGAGTTAAGGTTTGTTGTGCGTGGCGAAAGTAGGGCTCGAGTTTCTTTCGGCTGGACGGCGGCAGCGCAGTCAGCAGGTGCTGCTCTAACTGGGCAAAAGCGAGGGCATTATCGCCATCCATATCGGGCAGTTTGCGCCGGGCGGTGGGTTCGACGCTCCAACCTGCCGGGTTTTCATCGTCGCAGATCAGGGGATAGCTGTCGGTGAGATCCTTCAGATCACGCTGTACCGTGCGCAAACTGGTGTTAAACCCTTCGATCATCAGCTTACGCAGCAGATCTGTGGTGCTGATCTTGCGCGGATGCGGGGGTAACATCTCCAGTATGGCCATCTTCCTTGATACGATTTTGCTCATAGAAATCTATTTTCCCCGTTTTCTTTCAAAACTTTAGCAGCAGAAGAGGATGCCGTCACTGAATGGGCTGCTTTGTTGCAGTTTAATTTAGGCGACGGGCACGACAGGTTCTGTCGCGCCCCCTGCCCATGCTGACGATCCGTTCGTTAATGGAGAGTAGGGATGGAGCAGATCAGACCACAAAGCCGGATCATGGTGATGGGCGTCGGCGGTTGTGGCGGTAATGCTGTCAGTTACCTAGGGCCGGACGATCTGCCCGAGATGGTGACGACAGTCGCGTTGAATACCGATGTCGCTGCACTGGCGGACTGTCATGCTGGCGAGTGTCTGGCGCTTGGCCCACAAACGACGCGGGGCTATGGTGCGGGATCGGATCCCGAGGTGGGACGAGACGCGTGTATTGAATCCGAGGAGGCGTTGCAGGTGCTGCTGCAGCAGGCCGACATCTTGTTTTTGGTGGCGGGGTTGGGAGGCGGGACTGGCACGGGGCCAGTCCAGAGTTGGCGAGGATGGCACGTCAGCATCAGCTTCCGTGTATTGCTGTTGCCACATTGCCGTTTGAGTTTGAGGGGGAGATCCGCCGTGAATACGCTCAAGCCGGGGTGGAGGCGCTGAATGACGCGGCGGATGCGTTGATCCTGCTGCCCAACGAGCAATTGGCGCAGGCGTTGGATGCCGACATCGATCTGGACAGTGCGTTTAACGCCAGCAATGAGATCTTGCGCTCTGTGGTGGTGGCGTTATCCAGGATGTTGACCCAAACCGGCAATATCAATGTGGATTTTAACGATTTTTGCCGCGTCATGGCGCGACCCGGCCGGGCGGTGTTTGGCGTGGGCCGTTGTGATGAGGAGAGTCAGTTGCCCGAGGCGCTGGAAGCGGCGATCAATAATCCCTTATTGGCACAGACGACTTTGAGTACTGCCCAAGGTCTGATCGTGAACTTAGTGACTCAGGATAAGGTGTCGTTGCAGGCATTCACTCAACTGGGCGAGCTGGTACGATCTCAGGTCAAGTTCCGGCCGTTGATCGTGATGGGCCAGTCGGTCGATCCTGCATTGGCGACACGGTTTGAGATCTTGGTACTCGCGACCGGGATGGAAACCCCGACCGAAGGGCAGATGGCGTCTCAGGGTGCGAATGCCAACGGCTGCGGAGCCGGTGTTAACGCGTTAGATCCAGATAAGGTGATCAACGTACCCGAGTTCCTGGGGCTGACACGCCCGCCGCGACATAATGGCGGCTTGACCTTGACGGATATGGAGATCCCTACGTTCGAACGGCGTCAGCTTGGCAAAAAGCGATAGGTGTTGGTTCGCCGGCTGTATCGCCAAGGGGCTGCTGACACTCGAGTCGATAAAGCCATGCTTGAGTCAGTTGTTGGCTGGCTTGACTGAGCAGATGGTATAAAACAACCAGTGTGAATAGGGTGGAGATCAGTGTCATGATTTGATGTCCTTATTGTTGTTTTATCAGTAGCTTATCTGAACGCAACCTGAACGGCCAGCGTTACTTCGCGTCAAGGAGATGGTCGAGTCTGTTGTTGTATGTGCTGGCGGGGGAGATCCGCAGGCCGCGGGAGCTCTCTAGCGACAATCATCCGAGCACCGCTCGATCTGACACGCATCGCTTGGCCCTTCGGTGGCATCGAGGGGAGTCGGTGTGGCTGAGAACCGGCTGCTGGCTGCCTATTGGGTACCTGGCCTCGCTCTGTACTGCGCTAGCTTGAGTGAGGCCAATGACGAATGGAACGGCGCGATGGTGGCTGGGCGCCTGAATTTGCTGAATATGATCTGACGAATACGATTCCCTTTTGCGCTTTTACTATGGCTCTGATAACTCTGTAGGCAAGGCAGAGGTGCGCCACAAGGAATACGAAAATGCGACCGGGTTGTCTGGCTATGCTGTTGTTGATAAGCACTCACGCGAGCGCGGGGAGCTGGCAATGGACCATGGATAATGATGTGGTATTGCAAACCGACGGCGATTACACCAATGGCCTGATGGTGGACTACATCAGCGAGCGCGTGCCAAGTTGGCTTGAGGCTGAGCACATGCAGCAATGGTTTAAGTCGGACAGCCGCTATTGGCATTGGCAGTTGGCACAAAAGATGTGGACGCCGTCGGATCTCAAGCCCGATTCTCAGCAGGCGATAGAGCGACCTTATGCCGGTACCTTGATCTCGACCATTACGCTTGGGATGGCGACTGCGGAGATCGATAATCGTTTGCAGGGATCGATCGGCGTTGTCGGGCCGGCTTCCGGTGCAGAGTGGGTGCAAACACGGAGTCATAAGTGGTTTGGATCGACCGCCCCCAGTGGTTGGGACGATCAGATAGAGAATACGCTGCTGCTTCAGCTCCAGTGGGAGCAAAATCGACGGCTATGGTCGAGCACAGGGGCACGGCGTTGGCATTGGTATGGCCACGCACGGATCCATGGTGGCAATTACCGCAGTGAGACGGCATTGGCTTCGACCTTGATGTGGGGCCAGAATGGCGGGGACCAGGTTCAGGGCAGTCACTGGCAACAGGCGTCGGCGCCGCCGTCGGGACCTTGGGGCTGGGCTGTGTTCGCGGGGATAGAGGGGCGGTATCGATTCAACGACATCACGCTACAGGGACGGCGTCCAGACACGGCGCCGGATGTTGGCGTCGAGCACTGGCAGTCGGCTTATGTGATTGGCCTATTCGGTCACTACGGCGCCTTTTTCGGCCACTTTATGGTGGTGACCGAGAGTCGGGAGTATTGCAATGCAACGGAAGCCTGGACGCAATATGGCCGTTTGAGTGTGGGCTTTCGATTCGAGTGATTGTGGTTTGGCGGGGCGGTATTCGTGCTTTCGTGGGCATGTTAGGTTTAGCGAATATCGGCAGGATCTTGGCATCAAGGTGGTGAGCGGCACGTGGAGTCAAATCAATTTTGGTATGTGGTTGAGCAAGCGAGTCGAGGCGGTGATGGCAGGATGGCAGACAAAGCCGTCTTGCTGGCGCGTGCTCTGTCGCAGCTACCGGATCGTTCCCTCTTGGGTTTTTCACACCAGTTTGAGTTGCACCATGGCGCGGCGTACACCTGGCGCCTCTGGGGGGCGGCCTACCTGCTATGCGACGGCTGTTCCGAGGAGGAGTTCGCCAACTTTCGTGCGAGCTTGATCTCGTGCGGCCCAGCGCTTTATCAAGCGGCATTGGACGATCCCAACGTGTTGTCGGAGGTCGGTTGGCTGCGAAGTGAGCTCTGCTCCTCCTTGTACCACAGTGCGGTGACCGATGCGCTGGAGCAACGGTTCGGTCGCGTGCCAGCCAGCGAGTTCCCTTGTCCGCTGGAGCCATCGGGTCAGGCCTGGGAGGAGGAGACGTTGCCTCAACTCTATCCTCGGCTTAAGCCGTTAGCGGGCTCGACTCGTCGGCCCTGGTGGCAGAGGTGGCTGCGATAAGGCTTAGGGCAGCGACAAGCCAGGGTGTTGATCCGAACCGAGGTTTTGGCACTACTGTCGTAGCCTTGTGATGATCACCTTGGAAGTTGTTTCGTGAGAGGGGATGACGTGTTCTGCCTGAATATAGAGCGCGCCAGCGCCTTGATAGGATTCATAGGTCAGCCGGATCTTGATGTCGCTATCGATGTAGTTCGTTGGGGTAATGGTAAAACCGATCTGAGCGTAGTGGCTGGGGGCGAGGGAGCTGAAAGCGGCAACTCGGTATAAGTTACTGGTTTCTTTTCTAATGAAATTCTTTTTCCCACTGGCGTTAACACCAAACAGCTCGATGGCGGCGGCCTGATTTTGGAAGCCCTCATACAGCGTATCTAAGGTTCGGATCTCCGTGTCATTGATCAGATAACAATTGGAAAATCCCTGTTGATGGCTGAGGTTAGCCTCAATGATCGTACCGTCATTCACTGGTATGCAGTTGTCTTGGCTCGCGTTCAGCTCTGGTGACTTGGCCGATGAGTGGCATGCCACCAGCAAAGGCAGCGTAAATAATAGAGGCAGAGCGTTATGCATGATTCATCCTTGAAGTCTTACGTAACAAAGTAAACGAATACAACGGACTCGATCAAAAGCGTAGCACAGCGAAGTCACGACTGGTTTTGGCCGGGTTTAATCGTTACAGTGGCGCGCAAACCGCGAGCCTGAGAGCAACTTCATGTCTGAGCCATTAAAATATTTGTCCCATTACCCGCAACATGTGCAAGCACAGGTTCGCACCCTGATCGAACGCGGTGGCCTAAAAACCTATCTGTTGGATAAATACCCGACGCCGCATTCGATTGGCAATGACAAAGCATTGCGTGAGCACGTCATGCAGTTTAAAAATCGCTATTTGAAGAAGTCGGCGCCGCTCAGCAAGGTGATCTTTGACAATCGCATCCATGTGGTCAATCACGCGCTAGGGTTACATAGCTATGTTTCTCGAGTGCAGGGCAATCGGCTTAAAAGTAAGCATGAGATCCGGATCAGCTCCGTCTTTAAGGCAACCCCTCAGGCATTTCTGGATATGATCAGCGTGCATGAGCTGGCGCACCTGAAGGAGAAAGAGCATAACAAGGCTTTTTATCAGCTGTGTCAGTACATGTTGCCCAGCTATCATCAATTGGAATTCGATCTGCGTTTGTTCTTGCTGCAAACGGAGCTTGAGGGGGCCTTGTATGAACCGACAGGCGAAACTGCGGGTGATGGCTGCGTTGTATAGAGGGCGAACCGGCAGAGGCGAGGGCAAGGCTTTTGTCTTGCTGGCTTTACTGTGTTGGAGAAGGGGGCCAATTGACCGTGCTGGGGTGAACATGCCTGAGCGGGCAAAGAGACCATAAACGTATTGACTTGTATGACTATTATCGCTAGGTTGCGGCAAAAGTGAGCAGCAGTAGAGCGGACACAATGGATGTGAGGACGCAAAACCAGGAAGCTTTTAGGTTATATCAAGCTGACAATGGCTTGTGGTGTTGTCCCGTCTGTGGTTCGCCAGAGTTGCCGTTGCCAGCGTATCAAGCCGACGGTACGCCGTCGTTTGCCAAGTGCCGTTGCTGTGACTTTGCGTTTGGCTCTGATGATGATCCTGCATTGAGTCGCGAAGCGGTGGTGGGCATTCAGTTGAATTGGGAGCGATGGCGACAGCGATGGCTATTGGCCAAGGAAAAGACGCCAGAGCAGTTGGAGTCTTTGTGCTGTCAATTGGCGCGGATAGGGATCCAGCTTGATGATAGACGCGACAACAAATATAGGCTGATCCGCCGTGCGCACTCGATGCAGCGTTGGCGTTATCGTCATTCCGTCTGGCTTATCCCCGTTATTGCGCTGATCTTGGCCGTCATCTTGGGGATCGTCGGTATCACCGAGTAGCCCGAAGCGCACAAGCCAAGAGGCTTGCGCGCTTGTGACATTATGCTGCGGCGCAGATCGATTGGCCGTAGAAAGACGCCTGATAGATCGCTTTAACGTCGGCAACGGTCGGTTGACCAGGGTTGGTCAGGGTACAAGGATCGGCAAAGGCGTTGGCGCTCATTCGCTCCAGTACCTCTTCAAACTTGTTCGGGCAAAACGCCACTTCGTCGCATTGCTGGAAGGTGGCCGGGATCCCCATCTTGGCATTCAGCTCTCGGATAGCTTGGGCAATGTCTTTGATGCCGAGCGCGTCTTCCAGTTTTTGATACTTATCGGAGAATTGACGGTTAAAGTCGATGATGTACGGCATTAGGATGGCATTCGCCAGGCCATGGGTGACTCCGAATTCTCCCCCGATCTTATGCGCCAAAGAGTGCACTAAGCCCAGCGAGGCATTGGTGAAGGCCATACCGGCGAGCGCTGAAGCGTTATGCATCTCGGTGCGGGCAGCGAGATCGTCTCCCTGAGCATAGGCTTGCGGCAGGTTGTTCAATACCAACTTGATCGCTTCGGTCGCATAGGGATCGGTAAAGCTGGTGGCGGCCGTTGAAGCAAGCGCCTCGATCGCATGGCACATCACATCCATGCCGGTGTGGGCAGTGATATGTGCTGGCATCTTGGCTGGGATCGCCGGGTCCAAGATCGCAATGTCCGGCACCATGTCAGCCGCGACGATGGGGTATTTGATGTGGTTTTCAACATCGGTGATCACGGAGAAGGCGGTGATCTCAGATGCGGTGCCGCTGGTGGATGGGATGGCGATAAATTTCGCTTTGTTGCGCAGAGGCGGCATAGAGCCGACTTCGATGATCTCTTCAAATTTCAGCTCTGGATGTTCGTAAAAACACCACATAACCTTTGCCGCGTCCAGCGCGGATCCTCCACCGATCGCCACGATCCAATCCGGGCCAAACTCTTGCATCGCTTTGGCACCGCGAAAGACGGTTTCAACAGAAGGGTTCGGCTCTACGCCATCGATCACGATGGATTCAATGCCTGCTTGTTGTAAGAGTTCAGCGGCTTGATCCAAAAAACCAAAGCGTTTCATAGAGCTACCGCCGGTTACGATGGCGGCTTTTTTCCCTTTCAGTTGGGCCAGTTGGGTTAGAGCGCCTTCGCCGTAGTAGATATTACGAGGAATGGAAAACGACATCATCGACATGACACTGTTCCTTGAAGTAATGAGTAAATCGAGACTGGGTTTAGTATTCACGGGATAAGAACGTGGAGCCGTGATCAGCTTCATCTATTTGTTTTGTCGTTAAATTACGTCATAAAACAGTGAGTAAAGCCGCAATATCAGCCCAGCAGCGAGAAAGGCTCGTACTCAGTACGCGGTAAAACTGAGGAGAGGGTGCTCTTCGGTGACTGTGGTTGTCAGATATCGGGCGACGGACGAGGCAGAAAGAGTGGGGTGAGGGCGGCTCATTGCGCTAAGTGACTGCTTGCGGTTATTGGCAACATATGTTTGCGGCGTTTTCTCTATAAAAATTTGTATTTTGTACCACGGTCATTCCATTTGTTTGACGCTGCTCGAACCAAATTATCCTGTTATCACTTCGGTCGTGTAACGATCTTTAACTATTCATGTGCACAATTTATTACCTAAAGGTTTCGGTACGCGTCACGGAATCTCATACATGAGTGGATGTTGACTTGTGTCAAGAGAATTAGTTACCTAAAATTTGTTAGTGATATGTGAAGACCTTTCAGCGGTCAGTCATCTGTGGGTAGTTACGGGTAGTCATGACATTACAGCCTCACGGGAGGGGTTGCATGAATGTAAAAGATGTTATCGCCATCATCATTACGATCGCGGTCGGATTGGGTGTTTTTGTGACGGTGAAGGCCGAAGGGCTGACGAATTGGCCTTTTGTGGTGGTTGGGATAGCGGTGATCGGCCTCGTAATGCTTGGTGCATTAGGTCGCGAGGAACAAAAGTAGCTTTGTCGATGAGATAGAGTTTATGCCACGCTGAACGCGTGGCATTTTTGTGTGTACGACGAAGTAGCGCCCGCTCACGGCTGGAAAAGTTGAACGGGTCAGAACGCGGTACCTTCGCTTGCTTACATGGCTGAACAGCAAGCCAGTCTATTTTTTCTGCTTGTAATGAGTATGTTAACTACACTGAGCTTGATACCATTAATTTCAAGAGGGATCGGCATGATATCTGACTATGCATCAACGGTTCGTAGTGCGCTCGAAGCAGCAGGATTGGAGACGCCGTTGCGCGAGAACGGGTTAGATCGAGATCAAAAGCGGCACAAGATCGAGGGATGTATGGCTGAGATCATGGATACCTTAGGTTTGGACCGTCGCGATGACAGTTTGATGCAGACGCCCGCTCGGATCGCAAAGATGTATGTTGATGAGATATTTTGTGGTTTGGATTATGCGAAATTTCCAAAACTCACCGTGATTGATAATAAAATGGGTGTTGATGAAATGATCACCGTGTCTGACGTCGCGGTGATCAGCACCTGCGAGCATCATTTTATTACGATCGATGGGACCGCGAAGGTCGCCTATATACCGGATGATAAGATCATTGGCTTGTCGAAAATAAATCGCATCGTGCGCTTTTTTTCCCAGCGGCCTCAGGTGCAGGAACGTTTGACTCGACAATTGCTCATTTCGTTGCAAACTCTGTTGGGTACGGAAAACGTGGCTGTGTCGATTAATGCGATCCATTACTGCGTCAAGTCTCGCGGGGTAATGGATGCAAACTCGCACACCACAACAACGGCGCTGGGTGGAACCTTTAAGGCGGATCCGAGAACCCGCTCCGAATTTCTTTCCTTGTAGTGGCTATTTATAATGCGGCGCGTTGTTGGATGGTTGCAACTGTGTGAGCTTGTTGTGGCGGCGTTTTGATATAAACGCTTTGTTGACCATCTTCTTGCTTTTTATATAGCTCTCATTGTAATTTGCATGTGTATTTATCATGCTTGCTTGATCGCAGCTAATTACTTTGTAGCTTATATACGAATAAGAAGGTCATGTTATGAAAAAGGCCCTAGTTGCTATTACATTGTTCCCAATGTTGTCCGCCTGTGCTTTGCATGGCCCCTATATCAGTACGGCAACAGAGCCGCAACAGTGCCAGGTTGGTGAGCGTCAATTCTTAGGGGATCCAGCTAGGTTAACCTTGCACGATACGGTCAGTGATTCCGTTCTGCCCGCCAAGTATCAGATTAAACAAGGGGCGGACAAAGACGCGCTTGGAGTCTGGGCGTGGCGCGAAGGCGATAGCCATTATGAGCTTAAGGTGAACGGTTATCGCTCTCACCTATCTGAATATCGCCAGATCGAGGGAGAGATCTTCAGTGAGGGCGCTCGGCAAAAAGCGGTGTGCTTAAAGGCGATGTGATCTTGGTTGAATGCCACAAAAAGCCGAACTCTCTGAGTTCGGCTTTTTGCTTTTGGTCATGGCGCTGTCCCAACGTGACAAGGCCGCAGGGCCTAACGACGCGGTAAGGTGGCCCATTGGGAGCGAAGTGGCGAAGGGCGGGATATGCTGGCTCCAGCAGTTTGGCGAGGGCTTGCTAACCTTGTGAGAGTGGGATCAGGCGGAGGGATCGGTCAAGCAGCCGCCCGATGCGATCTAGCGATAGCCCAGTGTCTCTCTTCAAGGACTTAGAATATGACTCAATTCCCTCTGTTTACGTTGGATAACGCGCCGAGTGGCAGCCAAGCGTTATTGGCGCAGTCGCTAACCGATTACGGTATGGTGCCAAACCTGCATGCGGTGATGGCCTTATCGCCGCCGGTTCTTGAAGCGTACCAACAGCTGCATCGATTGTTTATGGCCAGCAGCTTTACCGATGCTGAAAAGACCGTGATCTGGCAAACGGCGAATCGTTTCCATGAGTGCCACTACTGCCAGCCAGCCCACACGGCCATCGCCTACCAGATGGGGATTGAAGAAGCGGTGATCCTCGCGTTGAAACATAATGCGCCGTTGCCCGATCCCAAGCTGCAAGTTTTGCACGACCTCACTCTGGCGATCATCGGCCAGCGCGGTCACGTCAGTGAGGCGCAATTGACCAGCTTTTATGCGGCGGGTTTCGGGGCACAACAACTGCTTGAGTTATTACTAGGAGTGACTCAGAAGGTGCTCAGCAATTACACCAATCATGTGGCGAAAACGCCATTGGATGAGCCGTTTAAAGCCTTTGTTTAAGGGGGCAGGATGTCAGGCAGATACACGGTCGGCGGTCAGGAACACGGGATCTCGAGCGAATTAATACGAGAGCAGAGTGGCGCCCTAGGGGAGGCAGGGACGGCCTTATCCAATGCGATCGCACAGTATCAGGGGTTGCGCGGAGTCAAAGGGCCGCGCAAAGAGCAGTTGCTGGATGAGATCGCCGAGTGCTGTTGGCATCTGCAGATGCAAAGGGAGTTCGTCGGCTTTGCGCAGGGCAACTGGGAGTATATAAAAGCCCATTATGATTTGCCTGATGGCATCGAGCAGCGAATGGGGCGGCGATAGGGTCTTACCCGGTGCGCTGAAACTGCTATTGGGTTGCGTGCGGGCGCCATTATTGGAGAGGCAACGCTCTCCCATCACAATACCGCAAAGGGTTAACCCCAATGGCTCCCTTGTCTCGTACATAGTCAGCCTTTGTCGTGACTGCGGGTCGATTGGTGTTCGGTGATGTCTTAACCGAAACCGTGTTGCGATGGTCGTCGTCGACACCGGCTTGTCTTTGCTCAACCGCAAGGAAAGTGGCGGCGCCAATCCTTGCTATGCCGCCGTTGGGGCGAGCGGTCGCGAGTAGGTGATAAGCACGCTTTCGGCATAGCTTTTGGGATCGTTACGGGCGAAATTGAGCTGTTCAAAGATGGACTCTTCGATGTCACTCAGCTCGCGCAGCGCCGGTGGTTCAAACAAAGCGCAGCCTGGGAGACACAGTGCTGTGAGCATGAGGGCGTACGAAGCGGCACGATAGACCATTTTCTCTCCTAGCGCAGTGGAGTTATAAGCCTAGTCGGCATCGCAACGTTTGCTTGTTGGTGTCCATCCGTTCAGGCTAAGCGCAGGATCGAACGCCATTGGGGAGTCTAAAGTGCAGCTATGTTGAACATAAACCCGGCCTATCCCTCGGCTAATGCGTTGGTTGAGGATGTATTTCGGCGCCTTAAAGCCCATTTTGGTTGCTTCGAGTGGTGGTTGAATGCACCCGCGTACGAGGTGATGTTGGGGGCTGTGCTGGTGCAGAACACCAACTGGAGAAACGCCGACAAGGCGCTGATCAATCTTGCTGAGCATCGAGATCCGGCGGCGATAGCACGGCTGCCTTTGGCGGCACTGGCGGCGTTGATCCGCCCTAGCGGCTATTACAACCAGAAAGCGGCCAAACTTAAGGCGCTAACCCGTTGGTATGCCCGCTACGGCTATGAACTGGCTCGCGTCCAACGGGTTGACCTCACGGTGCTGCGGCAGGAGTTGTTGGCGATTAAGGGGATCGGTCCGGAGACGGCGGATGCGATCTTGGTGTACGCCATCGGCAAACCCTCGTTTGTGATCGATGCCTACGCGCGGCGCCTGTTCAGCCGCAACGGACTGACGGTGCCGAAGGACTATCACCGATTTCAGGCGCTCATCGAAGCGGCGATCCCGCGTGACAATGCGGTATATGCCTACTACCACGGCCTGATCGTTGAGCATGGACAGGCGTACTGTCGGCCCACGCCGCGCTGCGATGCATGTCCTTTGCGGTCAACCTGCCTTGGGCCGGAATGAACGCGCACAGACAACGGCTAACTCCCGCTGTCGAAGATCTCGGGACTGACAACGTCGAGAAAGGCCTGGATCAGCGGCTCGTGCTGTCGATTGCGTTGGCACGCTATCCCCAATCCAAAGGGGGGGATCTCTTCCGGGCCGGTGAGGGGTTGTAGGCGCGACTTCACCGGGCTGTTATCGATCACCACATGAGGTGCGATCCCCACGCCACAGCCTAAAGCCACCATACTGACCAGCGCTTCGTGACCGGAAACGGTGGCGTAGATCTTGGGCTTACCCAACTGCTTCCGTCGATACCAGGTTTCGATCCGGCGGCGGGTTTGGCCGTGCTCGGGCATGATCAGCGGGATCTGGCGCCAATCGATCGGACAATGGCTCAATTGCTGCTGGATGGCGCAGGGGATCGTCGGGCCGACCACCGCCACCGAGATCTGGGCAAGCGGCTTGATGTAGTACTGCATCGCGTGATCGCCGTCGCTGGCGGCGATGGCCAGATCGACATCGCCAAATTTGAGCTGATCGAGCGCCGCAGCGGCATCACCGGTGGAGAGGATCAGCTCCACGGCCGGATGGTGTCGACGGAACTGATCCAACATTGCCGGCAGATGGCTGTAGGCCGCGGTGACCGAGCAGTAGAGTCTCAGTTGGCCGCTGAGCTCTGCGGTGCGATCGTTTAAGGCGTGTTTTAGCTCCTGCCATTGCAACAATTGCTGCGCGGCGTAATCACGAAAGCGTTCACCGGCGGGGGTCAGCCTGACTGAACGGTTGTCCCGTTGCAGCAGCGTTGTGCCCAGCTCCTGCTCAATCCGTTGGATGCTGCGGCTGAGTGTGGATGGACTGACGTGGTTGGCCTGCGCGGTTTTGCCGAAGTGCAGGTGCGTCGCGAGGTGATGGAAAAGTTGGAGCGAGCGGATATCCATTGCCGATGTTTTGATCCTACGCAATATGGCCAACGGGCCATGAATCGATACTGAAGTGCCGATCCTTTAGAGCGGCAGAGGAGCGCAGATCCCCAGCCGGGGCGTGCGCCGTTGTTGTTGCGTTTTTTGCAACGTGACGTTGTGAATGTATCACTTTTGGCAATGCTGATCTTGCGTTATTGTCACTAACCATAGGCAATGCCGACTGATTACACAGTTTAAGATCACAGACACGGAGTTCAACATGGCTAACTATTTCAACACTTTAAGCTTGCGCGAGAAATTGGCGCAATTGGGTCAATGCCGCTTTATGCAGCGTGAAGAATTCAGCACGGGTTGCGACTATATCAAAGGCTGGAAAGTGGTGATCGTCGGCTGTGGTGCGCAGGGATTGAACCAAGGCTTGAACATGCGTGATTCCGGTCTGGACGTGTCCTACGCTCTGCGTGAAGCCGCCATTAAAGAGAAGCGTCAGTCCTATATCAATGCCACGGAAAATGGCTTCGCAGTCGACACCTACGAAAAGCTGATCCCTCAGGCGGATCTGGTCTTGAACCTGACCCCAGACAAACAGCACACCTCAGCCGTTAGCGCGGTGATGCCATTGATGAAGCAGGGCGCCACCCTGTCTTACTCGCACGGTTTTAATATCGTGGAAGAGGGCATGCAGATCCGCGACGACATCACCGTCATCATGGTTGCGCCTAAGTGTCCGGGCACCGAAGTGCGCGAAGAGTACAAGCGTGGCTTCGGCGTACCAACGCTGATCGCCGTGCACCCAGAAAACGATCCGCAAGGGTTTGGTTGGGATGTGGCTAAAGCCTACGCTTCCGCGACCGGCGGCGACCGTGCCGGCGTTTTGGCCTCCTCTTTCATTGCCGAAGTGAAGTCCGACTTGATGGGCGAGCAGACCATCCTTTGCGGCATGCTGCAGACCGGTGCCATCCTGGCCCATGAGCGCATGGTCGAGCAGGGTGTGGATGCGGGCTACGCCGCTAAGCTGATCCAGTACGGTTGGGAAACCGTGACCGAAGGGCTTAAGCACGGCGGGATCACCAACATGATGGATCGCCTGTCCAACCCGGCCAAGATCAAAGCCTTCGACATGGCCGAAGAGCTGAAAGTGACCCTGCGTCCGCTGTTTGAAAAGCACATGGACGATATTATTGAGGGCGAATTCTCTCGCACCATGATGGCCGATTGGGCCAACGATGATGCCAACCTGCTGAAGTGGCGCGAAGAAACGGCGGAGACCTCGTTCGAACAGGCCCCTGCCAGTGATGAGGCCATCACCGAGCAAGAGTTTTATGACCGAGGGATCTACCTGGTCGCGATGATCAAAGCCGGCGTTGAGTTGGCGTTTGAAACCATGGTGGCTGCAGGCATCATCGAAGAGTCCGCTTACTACGAGTCACTGCACGAAACGCCACTGATCGCCAACTGCATTGCGCGTAAGAAACTGTACGAGATGAACGTGGTGATCTCCGATACCGCCGAGTATGGTAACTATCTGTTCAGTCACGCGGCAGTGCCACTGTTGAAAGCGCATGCCAGTGCACTGACGCTGGAAGAGATGGGTAAGGGCCTGTCCGATCCCGCTAATGGCGTGGATAACGTTCGCTTGATCGAAGTAAACGACGCCATTCGCAACCACCCGGTTGAGGTGGTCGGCAAGAAGCTGCGCGGATACATGACCGACATGAAGAAGATCGTTGAGTCTGCCTAGTCTGACTGAATGCGTTCACAACAACGGCGGGGCTTAGGCTCCGCCGTTTTTCGTTGGCAGAGCCGAGAATGCCTTGAGCAACCCCTCCTCTGGCGGGCCGTTTTCACAACAGGCGCGGCGTATGCTTATGATGCACGGCGTTCAAAACAAGCAAATAGCGCGATGGCCTTGCCCTCGGTCTCGTTGGTAACAGCCATTCGTTCCACTTCAACAATGGCCAATAAAATCATGATCTGGGGTTTTGTTACCGTTGGCTCGGCTCTGCTTCGCCGCACAATGTTACAAAGCAAAAAATCGCTCACGATCCACGGCGAGTTGCATTAGGTTAATGTTGTTCACGGTAGTGAGTACGTCGATGTGGGGTCGGCATGCGGGAAGCCGCGCAAGGAGGCGAATGATGGCGACACAGGGACGTTTTTTATTGATCACAGCCGGGTGGTGTACGGTGCTGGTTGCATTGTTGCATCTGGGCTGCATCGTCTTTGGCGGCGATTGGTATCGGGCGTTGGGGGCGGGTGAGCAGATGGCGCAGATGGCTGAGCGAGGGAATTCTATCCGACCGTTGTGACCTCTGCGATCACAGCGGTTCTCGCGGTGTGGGCGGCGTATGCGTTTTCCGGCGCGGGTGTGCTGCCCCGTTTGCCGTTGCGGCGTATGGTGCTGAGCTTGGTTGTGTTCGTGTTGGTGTGCCGTGGGGTGGCGTTTTATTGGTTGATGCCGCTGTTTCCCGGTAACAGCATGACGTTTTGGTTGGTGAGCTCGGCGCTGTGTTTGCTGCTCGGATCACTCTATGCGCTGGGTCTCGTGCGGCGCTGGACCCATCTAGGGGCGAAGGCGCATGCATAACGGCAGTTGTCTGTGCGGGGCGATACGGTTTGAGGTGACGGCAGCGCTGGGCAGCGCTGATGTGTGCCACTGCCAACAGTGCCGCAAGTGGACGGGACATTTCCTGCCTAGCGTTGAGGTTGCGCGGGGGAGCTTGGTGATCGACGGTGCTGATCAACTGAGTTGGTATGCCTCGTCAGACAAGGTGCGCCGCGGGTTTTGTGGCCAGTGCGGCTCGTCGCTGTTTTTCGACCCGCTTGATCAGAGCAAGCATGACTGGGTCGCCATTGCGTTGGGCGCGTTTGATACCCCATTGACTCAGTGTGTGGCGCGGCATATCTTTGTCTCAGAGAAGGGGGATTACTACGAGATAGACGATGGCTTGCCGCAAAATGCGCGCTAAGGCTGCAGTGGCAATGTCCCGCAATCCGTGTGCCTCAATGACACCGGCACGAGGCGTCGCGGTTGGCCTAATGATGACCGCGTTGACGCTGGCTGCTCTCTTCGCTCTCGTCAAACCGGCTTGGCCGGAAGTCGGATTTTTATCTTGGTAATTGGTTGTTTGTTAAGTTTGTTTCTCTGTTAACTCGCATTCGGATGGACTGTATTTTTGCGTGGGTTAGGCGTAGAGTCTTTGTTCAAAAGGATGTGATGTTTGAGGGCAGGAATGCACCAAATTACGCTAGGGCATAGCAATCGACCGGACGATGTTCCAACCGTGCTGGATAACTTGATGAGGCCGGATGGTCAGCCGAGAACGGGCCACTTTGATGGCAGTGTGCGTTGTTTGGGCCTGGATGACTTTCGCTATTTCGATGCCATGGATCGGCCCGCTTCGACCTGGGCCCGACGCTTTCACTTCAAGCAGTTTCAGTTTATTAGCTTGACGTCACCGGAATGGATCATCGGTGTGGCCATCGCCAATATTGGCTATGTGATCAGCGCTTTTTGCTACCGCTATCAGCTCAAAACCGGTGAGATCAAAGAAACGTCTTGGCTCAAGCCGTTTGGCGTGGGGTGTGAAAGTACGCCCTCGCCCTATGACGGCAGGGCGTCGATCACCGGTGGTTCAGGCCAACTCTTGTTTAACATCGTTGAAGGCCAATGGCAGTTCACGCTGGATGCACTCGGGATCCAGGCGGATCTCGCACTTCAGAGTTCGCCGCTGAGCCTGCCGCTGGCGGTGTGCACGCCAACCGGATACAACGGTTGGACCTACACCCAGAAACACAATGCGTTGGCGCTGTCCGGCTCGCTGTCTATCGATGGCGCCAAGCAGCCGGTTGCATCCATGCTGGCGGGGTACGATTTCTCCGCTGGCTATATGCGACGAGAAACCAGTTGGCGCTGGGCCAGCATCAATGCGCAACTGCCCGACGGTGCGCGGCTGGGTTTGAATCTGGCCGCGGGGGTGAACGAAACCGGTACGACCGAAAACGCGCTGTGGATCGATGGCGAACGCTATCTGCTCGGGCCGGTGCACTTTCGGTTTGAGCGGCACCGACCCGGCGGCGCTGCGTCGGGAAGGGTATGGCGGATCGTGTCCGATGATGGTCGGGTTGATCTGCATTTTACGCCGAAGGACAAACGGGCGGAGAAGCGCAACTTGCTGCTGCTAAAAAGTAACTTCCGCCAATACATCGGGCACTTCAATGGCACCCTCATGGATGGGCAGGGGCGAAAGCACCGCTTGGATCGGGTGCTCGGGCTGACGGAAGATCATTACGCAAAGTGGTGAGCTGGGCGCCAACGTCAATGGACAGGAAGGACAAGGATAATTCATGGATTTTTCAGCGGTGATCGCGCATCCGGAGTATCTGCTGATGGTGCTCGCCCCCTTTTTTGGGGTGTGTATGTTGGTGGAGTGGTTCTACGGCGATAGGCTGCGCAAACTGCCGGAGAGTGCACGCTATAAGTTGCCGGAAGTGGCCTGTAATTTTGGCCTAATGGGGCTGCATCAGGCGGCCGATATTCTTACTGGCTTACTGATCGCCAAGCTCTATCTGGCGCTGTTTGGTTGGCGCCTGTTTGAGATCGAGATGGGCCTGTGGAGTTTTCTGCTGCTGATGGTGTTGCAGGATCTCTGTTATTACGGCTTTCACCGTGCCAGCCATCGGGTGCGCTGGATGTGGGCGGCGCATGTGGCTCATCACAGCTCAGAACGGATGAATTTCAGTACCGCCGCGCGGCAAAGTCTGATGTATCCGCTGGCGGGCATGTGGGTATTTTGGCTGCCGCTGGTGTTGATCGGGTTTGATCCCAACTGGGTGGTGTTTGTCGTCTTGCTTAATCTGGCGTTGCAGTTTTTTGTTCATACCCAAGCCATCCGCTCTCTTGGGCCGTTGGAGTGGATCATCAATACTCCGTCCCATCACCGGGTTCATCATGGCCGCAACCCGCAGTATATCGACAAGAATTACGCGGGTATTTTGATCATCTGGGATCGCCTGTTCGGTACGTTTGAGCCGGAAGTGGCCACCGTGGAATATGGTATTACCAAACCGGTCAACAGCTTTAATCCGTTGACCGTCACCTTCAGTGAGTGGCGCGATATGTTCGCCGAAGCCAGTGCACCAGGGCTGACCGTTAAGCAGCGTTGGCGGATCTTGTTTGCGCCCCCAAAAACCAACGAGCAAGCGTGAGAGCGGCTGGGATCGGCGTCGTGCTGCTGGGTCTGAGCGCCTGTACGCCCTCGTTGCCCGATGCGTTGGCAAGGGAGCAGCGCGCGGCGATCCATTTGGTGTCAGAGATCGAGGTCAAACCGCATGAGCGCCTTCGGCTCTCAATGCTGATCGGCGACGAGACTGTGGTTTTTTCCTGGCCCAACACACACCGAGGTAATGTTTCAGGCAGCGTTACAGTGCAGTACCCAGAGGGGGAGCTCGATCGGATCTACGACTATCGGGATTATTACTTTGTCCGTGATGTCGCCGTTGAACCGGCCCAAAAGCGCGCCTATGTGGTAGTGGAGGGAGGCTCGTTTTTCTCTCTCGGTGGCGCGGTGCAACAGCATGTGTATGTTTGGGACATTGAGGGTCGACGCTCGCTGGGGCGGTATCGTTTGCCAACGCATGGGAATTGACCGCCGTCTTTGCGAGCGGCAACAGGATGTCTGGGACGTGTGAGGGGCGGGAATGAAATTAGAACGGGCGCTGAGCCGGATCGCGACGATCCATCAGCAACATTCGCTCAAGTGTGCCTTGGCCATGGGGACGCTGAAGCGGCGATTTGACTGGCCGCAAGTGGAATGGCAGCGATTGGAGCAACTGGTCGATGCGCAGGAGCCGGTGTTTGAGGGCGCTATCTTAACCAGCAATGCAGTGCCCTACGCTGCGGTCGGTAAGCGGCGCCATTGGATCTTGGCGCATGGGGTGTATCCGTACGCGTACTACACGATGCTGGACTGGTTTAATACGGCGTCCGCCGAGTCGATCTTTGATCATTATCTGGAGCTATGTACCCGGCAAAACCGCTATCTGTCCCATGATGTGTCCATTTTGCTGGCGTTTCAGGCCGCGTGGCCGCTGCTGTCATCGTCGACGGAGCGATTGCGTTTCATTGAGCGTTTCTGCGAATTTGTGACCTGCACGTTTTATGACGAGCATCGTCCGGCCGAACCATTGCCGCCGGGTTTTGTGGCGGTGTCTGATCTGTCGCCGCAAAGGGGGCTCGATACGGTGCTGCGTCGGCCGGGCTTCTGGGGACACAATGTGATCCTGTTGTCTTGGCTGCTCCGGCCGGAGTCGCGGCTTAACGACAGGGTCAAGCGGGTGTTGCTGACTCATCTGCATAGCCAGTGTCATTGGCAGTTTGATGATCCACTGGACTGCCCGGATGTTCAGCCGCAAGCGACGTCTGCAGCGGATGAAGCGGCGCTCGAGTTTGCTTGTCGGCGCTTGCTGCTGGGACGCGCAGACAACCTGCATCAAATTACCTTGGCGGAGGCGATCGTCCATTTGTACTCCCAGCCTTGGGTGACACGTGAACAGCAGCTCGGATTGCTGGACGTTGCGCTGCATTTCTCAGGGCAGGGCTAGGCCGGGGCACTCGTCTTGTGGACCGAGTCGGCGCCGCTTAATGATCATGGAACTGCCCGGCGTAGGATTGGGCTGACATAAAGCCGAAGCTGGGGTGCGGTGCGTAGACAATGCCGACGTACTGGTAGCGCCCGTCCATAATGAGTTTCCGATGGCCGCGATCGGCGACGCCATCATCGATGATCAGCCCCATGACGACGTGACGGGCCGCGTTGACGTCCGAGTTGCCATAGAATAGGTTCTCTCCGGCGATCAGCGACCAGCGACCGTAACGGGCGATCCGTTGCTCCGGCGTGGAGCCGTCTCGGCCAATGTGCCCGGTCAGGTTATATTTCCCTTGCTCTGCGGCGTGCTCGCGGGCGGCCAACGTCAGGCCGTATGAGGGCGTCAAGGGCCTGACGGGCTCGGCGCTGCGCATCGCTTCTATCGCTTCGAGCAGGGCTTCGACCCCTTCATGTGTGGTGATCACCTGAATGTGCCCGGGTTGTTTGTTAAACCAAGGCGGATCCCAGATCTTGCCTTCACGGTAGTATTGGAGCATCGGCTCCAAGACCTCATCTGCGTAGCGATAGGGATCGCTGCGGGCGAAGTTGAGCTCAGTGAGGATCCCATGCTCGATGGCGCTGAGGGTGAGGGTGTTGGCGTGGATTGGGGGAGCGAGCAGTAGGGACGTGAGCAACAAAGAACGGACAACGTAACCGAACATTGATACTGACCTCATTGGTTAATCGCAAAGAGTAAGGATAGTTGGTGGCCTAGTATTTGTGATGGCGATGCGTTTCGGTGGATAAACCGATTAATTTTAAGCCGAAAGTTTCGCTTGGTCGGTGACAGTACTTAACCTTATCCATCAGCCCTGCTAGGATCCGGCGGTTAACCGTCATTGTCAGGATCTCGCCTTGAGCAACAGCAACCCCTTTGCCCCGCAGCAACTTGCCTTTTGTATGGCGGCCGATGCCGCTACCATCCGCCGTCGCCTGTCTGGCATGAAGAGGATCAAAGACGCCGATAAGAAAGCCAAGTTGACTGAGGAGTTGACGGCTTTGGCTGAGCGCAGCCAGCAAAAGGTGGCAGAGCGAACCATCAATCTGCCCAAGGTGACCTATCCGGATCTGCCGGTGTCTGAGCGACGCGATGAGATCGCGGAAGCGATCAAGCACAATCAAGTGGTGATCGTCGCCGGTGAGACGGGCTCGGGTAAAACCACCCAGCTGCCCAAGATCTGCATGGAGCTGGGGCGGGGCACTCGAGGCCTGATCGGCCACACTCAGCCGCGCCGCCTGGCCGCCCGGGCGGTGGCGCAGCGCGTTGCCGACGAGCTGAACTCTGAGTTGGGTCAGCACATCGGCTTTAAAGTGCGTTTTGCCGATCAGACCTCGAAAGAGAGCTACGTCAAGCTGATGACCGATGGCATTTTGCTGGCGGAGATCCAGAACGATCGTTGGCTCGACCAATACGACACCATCATCATCGATGAAGCGCACGAGCGTAGCCTGAACATCGATTTCATCCTGGGTTATCTCAAGCAGCTGCTGCCCAAGCGGCCTGATCTGAAAGTGGTGATCACCTCGGCCACCATCGATGTACAGCGCTTCTCTGCCCACTTTGGCGATGCGCCGGTGATCGAGGTGTCTGGCCGGACGTACCCGGTAGAACAACGTTATTTGCCGCTGGCACGGGAGACCGGGCCGGATCTTGAGGTGATCGAAGGGATCTTTGCCGCAGTGGATGAGCTGTGTGCGGAGGGACCCGGCGATATCCTGATCTTTATGAACGGTGAGCGAGAAATTCGCGATGCGGCCGACGCGCTGCGCCGACGCAATCTGCGCGATACCGAAATTTTGCCGCTCTATGCACGACTGTCCCACGCCGAGCAGATCAAGATCTTCTCCGGCCATGCGGGACGGCGTATCGTGCTTGCCACCAACGTGGCGGAAACCTCGCTGACCGTACCGGGGATCAAGTATGTGATCGATCCCGGTACCGCGCGGATCAGTCGCTACAGCTACCGCACTAAGGTACAGCGCCTGCCAATTGAGCCGGTGTCTCAGGCGTCGGCCAACCAACGTGCCGGTCGCTGTGGCCGGGTGTCGGAAGGCATTTGTATCCGTCTCTACAGTGAGGAGGATTACCTGGGTCGTCCGGCGTTTACCGATCCGGAAATTCTGCGCACCAACCTCGGCTCGGTGATCCTGCAGATGCTGGCGCTGGGCCTGGGTGACATTGCCGCGTTCCCGTTCATTCAGCCGCCGGACAGCCGTCACATCAACGATGGCATGAACCTGTTGCAGGAGTTGGGGGCGATCAGTCTGGAGCGTGGCGGTCTGCCGAAGATGACGCCGTCCGGCCGCAAGCTGGCGCGATTGCCGATCGATCCGCGCTTGGCGCGCATGGTGATGGCGGCACAGCCCAACGGCTGTGTGCATGAGGTGATGGTGATCGTGGCGGCCTTGTCCATTCAGGATCCGCGCGAGCGTCCAGTGGACAAGCAGCAGGCGGCGGATGAGAAACACAACCGCTTTGCCGACAAGGACTCGGACTTCCTAGCCTATCTCAATCTGTGGGATTACCTGCGCGAGCAGCAAAAAGCCTTGTCCAGCAGCCAGTACCGCCGTCTGTGTAAGAGCGATTTCCTCGCTTACATGCGGGTGCGTGAGTGGCAGGACTTGTACTCCCAGTTGCGCCAGAGTCTGTCGGATCTGGATATCAGCATCACCATCGGCGAGCGTGCCGGGTATGATCAGATCCACCAATCGTTGCTGGCGGGCTTGCTGTCGCATATCGGCATGAAAGACGCGGATGGCAGCTTTAAAGGGGCGCGGAACTCCAAGTTCTACGTGTTCCCCGGCTCTAAGTTGGCGAAGAAGCCGCCCAAGTGGCTGATGGCGGCGGAGCTGACCGAAACCAGTCGCTTGTTTGCCCGCACGGTGGCCAAGATCAACCCAGAGTGGGTGGAGCCGCTGGCACAACATCTGGTGAAAAAAAGTCACAGTGAGCCACATTGGGAGCAAAAGCCCGGCTCGGTGTTGGCGTTTGAGCAGGTGAGCCTGTATGGCGTGGTGATCGTGCCCCGGCGCAAGGTGCAGTATGGGCCGATCGATCCGATCGAGTCCCGCACCATTTTCCTGCGCGAAGCGCTGGTCAATGGTGAGCTGGGTCTGCGCGAGACGTTTCTCCAGCGCAACATGGCGTTGCTCGATGAGGTGGAAGAGCTGGAGCATAAGTCCCGTCGCCGTGACATTCTGGTGGACGAGCAGACGTTGTTTGCTTTTTACGATGAGCGGGTTGGTAGCGGGATCTACACCCGTCAGCTGTTTCAGGGCTGGTGGAGCAAGGCGCGCCGTCAGGACGCGGATCTGCTCGACTTTGATAAAGCGGAGCTGATGAAGCGGGACGCGTCCCATATTGGCGAAGCGGATTTTCCCGATCACTGGACACAGCAGGGGATCACTCTGCCGTTGTCTTATCGCTTTGAGCCGGCCGAAGCCGACGATGGGGTTTCGCTGCATCTGCCGCTGGCTTTGCTCAACCAGTTTGAGCCGGCCGGATTTGACTACCTGGTGCCGGGTCTGCGCCAGGATCTGGCGGTGGCGCTGATCAAGAGCTTGCCCAAGCCGCTGCGTCGTAACTTTGTGCCAGCACCTAACTATGCCCAAGCGGCGTTGGCCAACATTACGCCGTTTGAGATGCCGCTGCTGGACGCCTTATGTAAGCAGTTCTTGCGGATGTCCGGGACGCAACTCAAGCCGGAGGATTTCGATCTGTCCCAACTGAGTCCGCACTTGAGGTTTAACTTCAAGGTGGAAGATGACAACGGCAAGCTGTTGGCGCAGGGACGGGATCTGCTGGCGCTTAAGCAGCAACTCAAAGGCAAGGTGAAACAGGTGATCGCCAAGGTGGCGGATAAGGGCATTGAGCAGTCCGGTCTGACCGAGTGGACCTTGGGCGATCTGCCCAAACAGTATGAGCAGAAACGTGGCGCTTACGCCGTCAAGGCGTTCCCGGCGCTGGTGGATGAGGGCGACACCGTGGCGGTGAAGCTGTTTGACAGCGAGGAGAAGGCGGCGGTGGCGCATCGAGCCGGACTGCGCAAGATGCTGCTGATCAATGTGCCCAACCCGGTGAAATATTTGCAGCAGAAGTTGCCGAACAAGTCGAAGCTGGCGATGTATTTCAACCCGTTTGGCCGGGTCGATCTGCTGATCGCCGATTGCATCGATGCGGGGATCGATCAGATCTTGGCGACCCATAATTTGGGGGTCTCCAATGAGCAGAGCTTTACGTTAGCCAAAGAGCGGGTGCGGGCGGATCTGGGCGACACTGTGGTGGCGATCGGCACCAAGGTGGAAGCGGTGCTGACCGCTTGGGGCGCGATCCGGAAGAAGCTCAAAGGCAAGATCACCTTGGATATGGCGTTCGCGATGTCGGATGTTCAGGTTCATCTCGAACGCTTGGTTTACAAAGGGTTTGTCGCTGACACCGGCTGGGACCGACTGGACGATCTGGTGCGTTACCTCAAAGCGGTTGAGCGCCGTTTGGAGAAACTGCCGACCGATCCTCAGCGCGATAAGTTGCAACTGATGAAGATCCAAAAGGTGGAGCAGGCTTATACCGAGGCGTGCAACAAGCTGCCAAAAGATCAGGCACATCCGGACGCTTTGGTGGCCGTTCGCTGGATGCTGGAAGAGTATCGGGTGTCTTGCTTTGCGCAGAATCTGGGCACTAAGTACCCGATCTCGGATAAGCGGATCCTGAACGCGCTCAAGGAGCTCTAGCGTCAGATCGGCACCGCGATGGCTTCTGAGTTATGAACAACCCCGCCGGTATTTCGGCGGGGTTGTTGTTTATGCAGCGCATGTTCGCTTGAGCTGGCCAAGCGTTGGCTGTGTTCTCCCCGGATCGCAGTGGGTGAGGGCGTGGCTGGCTTCGAATTGACAGCAGCTTAGTTAGGGAGTTGATTGAGTTTGGTTTTCAAGTTGCGCGTGGCCGATTACAATGGTGTTCGAGCCTTAGTTTGCCATGGATGATTGCCGTAACATGACGCCTGCTTTTCCTGCTCTGCACATAGAACCACAAACCATGCCGACCATCGGGATCGTGGGGGCGGGGGTGGCCGGTGTCACCATCGCCCAGCGCCTTGCTCGTTCCGGCCAATGCCAGTTAGTGCTGTTGGACAAGAGTGACAGCATGGTGAATGGTCCGCCTATCTGCCATCTGCATGCCGGCGGGAATCTGTATCGCGATCTGCCCGAGCAAGAGTGTCTGGCCCTACTGGAACAATCGATCGCGACGCTACGTTTCTATCCTCACTGCGCCAATATCCGGCCGACGGTGATCGCCGTGCCTAAGGAGGATCCAGGCTCCGTGGCGACGCTGTTGCCGAGGCTGCGCACACTGCAACAACGCTATGCCGAGTTGGTGCAGCAAGATCCCGCCAACCGGGTGCTTGGGTGCCCCCAGTCCTACTTTAAGGTGTACCGTCGGGAGGATATTGAGGCGTTACAGGGGCGCAGTTACGCCGCCCAACCTGAGGCGTTGGATGACTGGATGATCCCTGTGGCTCAGCATCTTGATCTTGATCGGGTGCAGTGGCCGCTCATTTTGGTGCAGGAGTATGGCCTGAGTGTGTTTCGGCTGGCGGCCAATGCCACGTTAGCCTTGCAGCGCGCGAAGCATTGCCGCTTGATGTTGTCGACGCAAGTCACGCAGATCCGCGAGCAGGGCGGTGGCTGGCGACTTGGGTATGAGCAGCCTGGCGGCGGACGCGGCAGTGTTCAGGTGGACTATCTGATCAATGCCTGTGGTTACCGCAGTGGCACCTTAGATGATCTGGCAGGATTGCGACGGGAGCGCATGGTCGAGTTTAAGGCGGCGTACGTTACCCGCTGGCAAGAGCAGACCGCACATTGGCCTGAGCTTATCTTTCATGGCCAGCGCGGCACGCCGCAAGGGATGGCGCAGTTTACCCCCTACGCCGATGGGTATGTGCAACTCCATGGCATGACCGACGAGATCACCCTGTTCGACCAAGGGTTAGCCAGCAGTTGTGACACCAGTGCCCAGCCTCGTTTGGCTGGAGATCTGCAACGCAAATTGGAGCAGGGTTGGTCCGATGCCATGATCGAGCAGCGTACCAACCGGGCGATCCAGCACATCGCGCGATTTCTTCCGGGCTTTGCTCTGGCCGAGATCGGTGGCAAGCCCTTGTTCGGTGCGCAGCAGATCCCGGGAGTCGATCCTGAGCTTAGGGCGGCCGATGTGTCGTTTGTCGGGCATAACTATGCGCGTTCAGAGATCGTCAAAGCCAGCTCCGCGTTGGCGGTGGCTGACGCCATTGAGCAGCAACTGAACCGATTGGGCTGGCTGCCGCCCGAGGCCACGGCAGGAGAGGCGTTGTCAGAGAATGATCCGCTGGCGGTGGAGTCGTTGGCTTGCACCCTGGCTCAGGAACGAGATTACCCGAGTGCCTTAGCGAAACAAACCGGCTTGGCAGAGCCACGGATCTACGGCCTCTGAATGCATCGGAAAGATTGATTGAGATCAAGGGTTCGACTTGAGGTTTGCTGCCGCCTGATCCCTATCTACAGAAGAGGTGGACGATGGATTGGCGGTGGGTTATGCGTCGCGGATCCCTCAGTCTGTTTGATCCTGGTAGCGCCTTGGATCAATGGCACAATCCGTTTGGCCGTTTGCTCGACGATCTGGAGCAGCCATGGCCGTTTGGGGCAACTCGAGCGGGCCGCTCCGATCTGATGGTTCCGGCGGTCGATATGAAAGAGCGGAAGGATCAGCTGGAGATCAGCGCTGATCTGCCGGGTTTAGCCGAAGCCGATATTGAGCTGCAGTGTTACGGCGATCGCTTGTTGTTAACCGTCAAACGCGAGCGGGAAACGCAGACCGAGAAGGAGGAAGGCTATCATCTGGTCGAGCGCCAGTATGGCACGTACCAACGTATGATCGCCTTGCCCTTTGTCGTGACCGAGACGGATCCTATTCGTGCCAGCTATCGGGATGGGGTGTTGAGGGTGACGATCTACAAACCGGCTGACGCTCAGGCCAAGCAAAAGGTCATTAAGATCAATGTAGATCATTGATCCGTTCTGCTAAAGGGCTCACGCTTCTTGTGGGCGCTTTTGGGTTCTCTCCTGCATTACCCCCATCGGGCTGTTAGAATGAAGCTTCGTTTTAGCCGGAGATCCCTTTAGTGCGCACTCTGTTGTTTTTCATTCTTTCTCTGTCGCTGCCGTTGCAGGCGGCGATCTATACGGCGCCGCAATCCGATAGCCGCTTGATCGGTTTTGCGATGGAGCACCGGGTCGAAAAGGGCCAGTCATTGGATGCGATCGCACAGCAATACAATATGGGGTTGTTGGCCTTGATCGCGGCGAATCCGGAGGTGGATCCTTTGTTGCCGACGCCAGGCACTGTGGTGCAGCTGCCGTCCCAGATGCTGTTACCCGATGTTGAGCGCAAAGGGATCGTGATTAATTTGGCTGAGTTACGGCTGTATTACTTTGATAACGCGCGCGGCCGGGTGCATGTCTATCCGATCGGGATCGGGGTGATCGGCCGTGAGACGCCGCTGGGCACGACGCGTGTCAGCCAAAAACGCAAGAACCCAACTTGGACGCCGACGGAGACGACGCGTCGTAATTGGTTTGCCGAGAATGGAACACAAATGCCCCGCGTGTTTCAGCCAGGGCCGGATAACCCTTTAGGTCATAGAGCCTTACGGCTGGGTTTTGGCAATGGCGAGTATTTGATCCACGGAACCAATCAGGATTTCGGGATCGGCATGCGCGTGAGTGCGGGATGCATTCGACTTCGGCCCGATGATATCGAACACCTGTTCGATATGGTGCGGGTCGGTGAGCCCGTCACCATTGTTAATGAGGTGGTGAAGATCGCGGAGGAAACCGACGGCTGGTATATCGAGGTGCATGAGCCGCTATCTGCAGACGTTGAGCTGTCCCGTGAGCAAAAGTCGCTGGATATTGATCCTCGGGTTCGGGCACAACTGGAAAAGCTGCAACCTGCGCGTTTGCAGCAGGTGTTGGCTGCACAGTCCGGTTTGCCACAAAGGATCAAATAGCGCGCATTAAAAAGGCTCGCCATTTGGCGAGCCTCGGTGACGGCAGAAACTCAGATCACTTTTTACGGTAACCGGAAGCCATGTTGTCGATGCGAGCGTTCGCACGAGCGGCTTCTTCTTGAGCTTCCATCGCTGCAGATTTTGCTGCTTTGATATCGGCGTTCATTTCAGCGTGATCAGAGCGCAGAGCACCAACCTGATCGGCCAGAGAGTCAACCTTGTTTGACAGAGATTGAACCTGAGATTCCAGTTCTGCAGTATTTGCACAACCAAACAGCAGGCCACTCATGGCCAAACCGACCAACAATTTCGCTTTCATATCCTCTCCTTAATATTGGTGCGGCAACGACAGCGAGTCTTTTTCGACCTCGCATTGACTGTGTTGCGCCGTCAAGTATGGCATAAAAATTCGCCGTCTCAAGGTTGGCATACCTGATAAGTCTTTGCCAATAAAAACTTTTACATTTGTGTGCCAATTATGAGGGTTTTATGAGCAAAGGGTTATTTACTTGCGCTTTTCGATGAGAACCCTTACCCGTGTGGTGATTCTGTGTGCTACGCCGGGTTGGGGATCACATAGAGCGCGACGGCGATGCAATGACAAGTGGCGCCGCCCAAAACAAACAGGTGCCAGATAGCGTGGGTATAGGGGTATTGTTTGGCAGCATAAAATAGCGTGCCGAGGCTGTAGCTGAGGCCCCCGGCCAGCAGCAGGATAAAGCCGGGCAAAGGTAAGGCTTGATAGATCTGCCAGATGATCACTAGGCTGGCCCAGCCCATGGCAAGATAGGTGAACAGAGCGAGTCTTTTGAATCGGTTGATAAAGAAGGCTTTAAAGATCACGCCGGCGAACGCTAACCCCCAGATGACCAGTAGGAGTGACCAGGCTTGTGCGCTGTTTAATGCGATGAGCAGAAAGGGCGTGTAGCTGCCAGCGATCAATAGATAGATGGCACAGTGATCCAGGCGCTTGAAGATGGCCTTGGCCCCGGCGTGTTGCAGGCTGTGGTATAGCGTTGAGCTGAGGAACATCAGGATCATGCTGGCGCCGTAGACGCTGATGGCAAGGATCCCGGCACTATTGAGCACGCTGATCCCTTTGGTGAGCATCAGAGTGAGGCCAACGATCGCTGCGGCAACCCCTAATCCATGTGAAACGGCATTGGCGATCTCTTCGCCGGTTGAATATGGCCTGGCAGTCATGGTGCGTCCTTACGGGGTGTTTTTTTGCTCATCTTACCAGTATTGTTTCAGCGTACAAGTGTTCGCTGGTTATGATTGTCTGGATCCTTCGATATGATGGGACTGACTGATGTCGGCAAGCCGCGTCCGATCTTTGTTAGTCAGGTTGATGCAAGCCTGTGGACGTTCCTAGGAGCGGTGCGCGCACTTAGCCTATGGGGCATGAGTGGTGATTAAGGAAGATCAGCGCAAGATCTCCAACACTTGCTCGGCACTGAGCAAAGAGAGGTGACCTCGCTGATAGCCCGCTCCGGTATCCAACCACACTCGGTTGCCGTGGCTTCGGATCATGCTTTGCGGGGTGTGACCAAATACGACAGCGTCGATACCTTGGATAGGGGCCGGGTATTTGCCTTGGCTCATGTGATTGAGCGTGTCGCGTGACCATTGGCAGATAGCGGTGTCACGTCGGTCGAGTCCAGCGTGCGCTTGCGCCGCTAAAGCGCGCCAGTCGTTGCCGGGACAATCCGCATGAATGAGACCGATCCGCGCGTTCAACTGGGGTAATTCAACCTCCAGGATCAATGGCATGGGGTGTAGCCAGTGCAATGCCAGATTGGCCGCATGGTCTTGCAGCTCTGGGGTTAGCGACTGATACCAATCCCCTCCCGCATCATGCCAAAGCGCCTGTTGTTCGGCGTCGCCTTCAATGGCGTCGAGCATCATACGTTCATGGTTGCCTTGTATGGCGTGGAACCAAGGCTGGCTCACCAAGGACAAACATCCCAAGCTGTCCGGCCCGCGATCGATCAGATCGCCCACACAGAACAGCTGATCGCCCTGGAGCGGATCAAATTGGCACTGTTTGAGTGCGATCTGAAGTTTGGCAAACTCGCCGTGCAGATCGCCCACAAAAAAGGCGCGCCCGGGACATTGAAGGATCTGGATCTGGCTCATGCAGTTAAGGCTATACCATTTGTTGTCGGTTGGTGGGGATCTTTCCCCTGTTGCGCTGCCGGCGTGCTTGGCCGGCGCGGCTCTGTGCTGCGTTGAGTTGTCTATCGGTAAAGATCTATCAGGCGCTTTGTGTTGTCTTTGCCCGTGCAGTAGTCTTGCCTTACTCTAAGGCGGTTGTGTTCTTAGCCGTTTGAATTGGAATGAATTTAAGACGCAATGATGACAACGATGAACAAATGGACAGTGCTGGCGTGCAGTGCGGTGTTAGCGGGTTGTACCACGACACAGGTACAGCAAGATGTAGCGGTTAAAAATGTCATTTTTATGATTGGTGACGGTATGGGACCGGCCTTTGTGACGGCGCATCGTTATGACGTTGCAGGCCAGCCCGGCAATGCTGTTGTTCCGACTATCTTTGATGAGTTGATGGTCGGCGCTGCGGCCACCTATCCGAATGATGATACTTGGGTGACGGATTCGGCGGCGTCAGCGACGGCGTTGGCGTCCGGCGTGAAAAGCTATAACGGTGCCATCGGCGTGGATGGCGATAAACTGCCGGTGCGGACCATGTTGGAGCAAGCCCGAGAAGCGGGTTTGAGTACAGGGGTGGTTGCCACGTCTCAGGTCAATCACGCCACACCGGCGGGATTTGTCGCGAACGTGGCGAGCCGGCGGATGTACGATGTGATCGCCGAGCAATACGTCAATAAGCGGATCGCGGATAAGACCATGTTGGATCTGATGATCGGCGGTGGACAGACGTATTTTTCCCGTGAAAAGGGCGGATTGGCCGATCAGTTAAAGGAGCTGGGTTTTGAGCAGGCATGGGACATGGCGCAGATGCAGCAGCTGCAGTCTTTGCCAGCGATGGCGCTGATGGCGGAGAAGGGGATGCCATATGCGATCGATACGGAGCATCCTGATCGATTAAAGCTGATGACTGATAAGGCGCTGGAGCTGCTATCTACTAAGGAAGAAGGTTTTTTCTTAATGGTAGAGGGTAGCCTGATCGATTGGTGTGGTCATGGCAATGACATTCGCTGTGCGCTCGGTGAAATGCATGATTTTGCAGGTGCGATTGAAAGCGCAAAGGCCTTCGTCGATCAAAACCCGGATACCTTGTTGGTGATCACCGCTGATCACTCTACCGGTGGTCTAACGCTCGGCGCTGGTGGTGAATATCAGTGGTTACCGACGGTGGTGAACCAGGTTGAGCGAACCGCAAGCTTTATTGCCGAAGCGATGGTTGAAGCCAAGACGCAGCCGGTAGAGGCGATCTGGTCGCAGTACGCCAAGCTTGAGCTCAGTGAGGCGGACTATGCTGAGCTGGAAGCGGCTCGAAGCGTACAGTTGGAAGGAGAAAGTAAATATGCCCTATCCGACGCCATTTCAAAGCAGGTGGCCAAATACTCCTATACAGGTTGGACGACCAGTGGCCATACTGGGGTGGATGTGAATGTGATGGCCTATGGTGCCGGAGCCGAAGCGTTTATCGGTTACCAGAACAACACGGATATTGCTAAGAAGATCATGGGTCTGATGCAAGGCGACTGAGCAGTGCTTTAATCGTTCAGGAACAAACGGCCACCGGTAACGGTGGCCGTTTTGCGTTGAAGGTTCATAGTGGCTGAGTCGTGCTCTGGCGCGGCAGTGGCTCGACATTGAGTTGATCAGTTGCGGTGAGAATGAAGTCGTAGCACGTGATCCCGTCACACGCGTCGCAGTAGCCTCGGGCGCTGAGCAGGCAGCGATCCAAGCCGATGGCGCTGAGACTGCCGCGCAGTTGTTCCAGCTCAATAGGCTGATGGCAGCCACTGCACTGAGCGTTGAAACCATTGAAGTTTAGTCCGTTTTCAAAGGTATAGGGTAGTTGGTAATTAAGAGGCGGGCATTGCATCCATTCAAGCTGCTCTGGGCTTGGATGTGACATCAAATCTACCAGTCAGATTGAAACGCCCAACTATAGTTCAGTTTTTTCGGTTTGGCCTCAGTGTTTATTGGACGGCGGCAGTTTGTTTTGCGCCGAGCGTGAGACCAGATCTGGGCTAGTCGGCGCCGCGCTCTGGTGCACACTGAGCTCTTTCTCAAACAAGCGGTTCATGACGCGATCGAGCAAGAACATTCTATCGGCGGAGAACAGTGAGGTCGCCAGGTAGACCGTGGTGGGACGGATCGATTGATGCTGACTGAGAGCGGTCCACGCCTGTTGCAGCCAGAGTGTTCGCGGCGTCGTGGGCGGGGTAGGGACGGCATCCACCAACACTGCCGCAGTGACCGCTTCGCATAGTTTGTCTTCAAAGTGTTGTAGCTTGTCCTCTGCTGCGCCCTGACGATGACGCAAGATCTGCTCTGCCCGCTGCAGAGCGTCGGCAGCGGCAGCGCTGCAGGCGCGGCGGATGGCGCTGCGCGAACGCTTACCTTCATCGTCTTGTGCCAGATCACCCGCTTTGAGGATCTGAGCGCGCAGGGCCGAGAGCTCTGCGCCTTCGGGCAGGCGCAGCTCACTCATCAGTTTTTCGGTGGCTTCCAGCCAGTCGATGGCCTTGACGGTAAAGCCATAGTCACCGGCTTTATAGCGATCGATCAGGGGCGCCAGTGTCTTCAGGTACTCAGTGATCTTTTCCAACTGGATGCATAAAATCATGGTTTACTCAGGCAGTAGTTTCCATTTGACGTCGCCGTCGTCGTTTTCCTCAGTCGACCATTCCAAGCCTTCTTCGGTGAGCACCATGCGCAGGCGGGTCATTGAGTTGGGGCTGCCGGCGTTTTTGATCGCTTCGGTATCGACTCGGACATCCAACCCAGCAGGAGTCGTGGCGGTGAGCAGACAGTTTTGCTCGGTACGGCTTCGAATATCTTGGATCAGTTTGGTGATGGCGTCGCTGACCATGGTGTTCTCTATCAACGCGGAGTGACCACTGCCGTTGCTTTTGCTGTCGTGGTTTTTGTCCACCAGCGTGACCAAAAGTTCTTTGAGCAGACTGCGCAGCAGTTCTTCGGTGGAGTGGCCGACCTCGTCTTGGATCATCACATCTGAGGCCGCTTCGGCCGCAGCGGTGCGCTTCATCAGGTTGATCAGCAACTGCAGGCGTGAGGCTTGTAACTTTTCAAAGTCGTCGAGCCAGGTTGGGGTGATCAGTTCAATGAGTTTTAGCGCCAGACCGGCGATGTCAGGTTCGAGTTCGTGATGGCCCTGTGCGAGCAACTGCTTCATCGCCTGCACCGACTCGGTTAGGTGTTGGCGGGACTGGGCGGCGATATCAGATGGCGCATGCCATTTGGCGTTCACCGCAGGGACGACCCTATCGACCAGGATGGGCAGATCGATGGCGATCCGGTCGATCCGCAGACGAGGTACCGTTAAGCCATTGAGGTGTTCATGATTGCGATAGAAGCGGGCGATCCGCATTACTTCTGAGTCCGCAACCCGGCGCGCGTGGGCGACACCGGAGACCAGCGCACCTAACACATCGTTCAGTTGGGGAGTGGGTTCATCGGCCATCGTTCAAGTCCTTGTGTTAAACAGAGCCATTGAAGCGGAGGCTCCAATGGCTCTGTATTTTTTCGTCATCAGGCTTTGGCTTCGAAGCTGTCGCCTTGGCTTGGTGCTGCTGTTAGCTTATAGGTATTTGGCGCAATGGGCGGCGTCGCGGTTGGATCGGCTGGGACGAGTGTCATGTCTCCGATATCGGTGCCGTTGACATGGAGCTTCCAGTTGGACGCGATGCCATTCGCGCTACTGAGCACCACACTTTGGTTGGCACTGTCGTAGCTCAGGATCGTGCCGGATACAGAAAGCACCTGGCCGCCTTTCTCTTCAATGGTATTTTCAAGAATGGTCAGCAGGCGTTCGGTACCGGCTGGGGTGTCGGCATTGCGCGCCTTGACGTTGACGCGCATGTCGAAGGTGCGTTTCTCCTGCTCCGTGCTGCTGCTTTGGCGCTGGTAAGAGGTTTTTGACTTAACGGATGCGCGAGCAAACCACCAGCTTCCGCCCGCGCTGGCATCGACTTGCTGTTTGAAGTTCGACGACATGTTGTTTTCTTTGGTGGAGGTGATCTTGGCGTTAAACTCGATCTCGGCCTGATCCACCGTGATATAGGGGATCGGCAGCATGGTCAGGAAGGGGACCGTCAAGGTAAATTGCTGATCGCGCCCCTCTTCATCGCGCCGATTGTAGGAGAAATCGACATTAACGATCGAGCCGTCCTCTTTAAAGCCCACTTCTTTAATGAAGTTGGCGGTGGTGATTGCTGATTTCGCTTGGGATTCGACCACTGCGTTGAGCGGCCCACCGATAAGGTTGCCAAAATCCAAACTGGCAAGTTCGCGTCCATCGACAGCCATAATTGACTCCTGTCATTCACTGTAGGGTGTTTACCGGCCGTTTTGTCGTGCGACAAAGCGGCGTGAGAGCAAGCGCTGCCACTGGGTTGCTGGCAGGCTCCGATGTCACTTGCAGTCACAGCGTTTGGCCGAGTGCCAATAGCGCTTGGCCAAGCACGGTGTGAGTGCGTGTTAAGTAAAGCCTTATTTGAATCTAACAGTGGGGCTTAGGGCGTAAACCTGTCGCAAATTACAGCGCCAGCCAGCGGTTAGCTTGGCGGTTTGAGTGACGGGGTGTTGTTACGTTGCGGTGGGGGCACGCTGGATCGGATCTTGACGAAAATACAGTGCCAATTGCTGGTACCAATCGGGCAAAGCGTCGCGCAGCGGTCGGGGCCGGGTAAAGAAGGCCTCGCAACTGACGGCAAAGAATTCGTCATCGCTCTCCAGTCCGTACGGATCCATGGGCAAGCCTTGCAGGCATAGGTTGTTTTGCTCCGCGTGTTCGACTTGTTGCTGAAACAGGCTGAAGGCTTGCGTCAATTGATGCTGCCAGTTGGCCAACTGTGCGAATGCCATCGGTGGGCAGCCATTGATCTCACCACTGGCCATATCGAGTTTGTGGGCCAGCTCGTGGATCACCAGATTAAACCCAGTCCAATCTCCGCTGTGTTGAAGATCTGGCATAGAGAGCAAGACGGGCCCCTGCTCCCAGGCCTCGCCAGCGAGCCACTCCACGTCGTCATGAACTACACCATTGCTGTCCATTGCACCGGGTAGGGAGGGAAATTCATCGCGGTAGAGGCGGACTTCATAGAAGGTGGCATAGTGCGCCAGGCTAAGGTGCAGTACGGGCAAAGCGGCCATGAGGCTGACTAGGATGCAGGTTGTTGCTTCTAAGCCGTTATCGTCGCCGATGGTGGAAAAGCGTTTTGACGCCATAAATTGTTGGCCTAACGCGATCAAGCGCTCTTGCTCAGCGGCGCTTAATCCAGCCAAGATCGGCAGTCGCTGCAATTGGCAGGCCCATTCGGGGCGGGGCTGGGTTGAGGCCGGATCTGCACGCCGTTTAAACCAGTTCAACATTTTTTCACAGCGGCCATTGTGAGGGGCGGTAGGGAAAGAAAATGGTAGATCAAGATTGATTTCTCCGTAGGGTGATCGGCGACAAGTATCGGTGGTTTTAGGGTGCAGAGGAAGGGGCTTTTCGCTATAGTGCGCCGCCTTCCGATGTCGCCGTTTGTGTCATCGACGTTCTCTGTTCGTAATCTAAGCCAACGCACTGTTTATTGATCTTGATCACTTCCTAATTGGGTTTGGAACGGGTCTAATGGTGCACCATATGTAGTGTCGGCTAAACTTTTAGCAACTACATGTGGTGTTTTGGTCTCTAATCAATCATAGGAGTGAAGAATGATGCCAGTTGTGATCAAGCGAGACGGATGCCGTTCGCCTTTCGACAGCGAACGTATTATGCATGCCGTTTTGCGCGCGGCCGCCGCCGCGGGTTGTAGCGATGTTCGCTACGCTCAGCAGGTTGCCGATACGGTCACACAGGAACTGGCTCAGGCTGGTGAAGTGGCGATCCATCGCATTCAAGACGCGGTGGAGAATGTGTTGATGGAGGGGCCGTTCAAAGAGGTGGCTCGCTCCTACATCGAGTACCGTCATGATCGCGATATCTCCCGTGAACGCGCCAGCCACTTGAACCAAGAGATCCGTGGCTTGGTCGAGCAAAGCAACTCGGCGCTGTTGAATGAGAACGCCAATAAAGACGCCAAGGTGATCCCGACTCAGCGTGATCTGTTGGCGGGGATCGTGGCCAAGCATTATGCTTGCCGCCACATTCTGCCTCGTGACGTAGTTGAAGCCCACGAACGTGGTGAGATCCACTATCACGATCTCGATTACGCACCGTTCTTCCCGATGTTCAACTGCATGTTGATCGATCTGAAAGGGATGTTGACCGGCGGCTTTAAGATGGGCAATGCCGAGATCGACACGCCTCGCTCTATCTCAACGGCCACCGCGGTGACGGCGCAGATCATTGCCCAGGTTGCCAGCCATATCTACGGCGGTACCACCATCAACCGTATCGACGAGGTGCTGGCCCCCTATGTGAAGACCAGCTACGACAAGCACCTGCAAGTGGCGCAGGAATGGCAGATCCCGCAGCCGGAAGCCTATGCCGAAGCGCGCACGGAGAAGGAGTGTTACGACGCATTCCAATCGTTGGAGTATGAGGTGAACACCTTGCACACCGCCAATGGTCAGACGCCGTTTGTGACCTTTGGTTTTGGTTTGGGCAGCAGCTGGGAAGCGCGCTTGATCCAACAGTCGATCTTGCGCAACCGGATCGCCGGTTTGGGTAAGAACAAGAAGACGGCGGTTTTCCCGAAACTGGTGTTTGCCATCAAGAGTGGCCATAACCATCAGCCCGGCGATGCCAATTACGACATTAAGCAGTTGGCGCTGGAATGTGCCACCAAGCGGATGTACCCGGATATCCTCAACTACGACAAAGTCGTGGAAGTGACCGGCTCGTTTAAAAACCCGATGGGTTGTCGCTCCTTCCTTAGCGCCTTTGAGAAAGAGGGGCAGTTAGAGCATGAAGGCCGTAACAATCTGGGTGTGGTTTCATTGAACTTGCCACGGGTCGCCATCGAAGCGAAAGGCGATGAGCAGGCGTTTTATCGTTTGCTGGATGAGCGCTTGGTGCTGGCGCGTCGTGCCTTGATGACACGGATCGAACGTTTGCAGGGCGTGAAGGCGCGGGTCGCCCCCATCCTGTATATGGAAGGGGCTTGTGGCGTGCGTTTGCAGGCGGACGATGAGATCACCGAGATCTTCAAAAACGGCCGGGCTTCGATCTCATTGGGCTATATCGGTCTGCACGAAACCATCAATGCCTTGTTCGGTCAGGGTGACGAGCAGGCGCACGTGTTTGATTCGGCTGAGCTTCGAGAAAAAGCGCTGGCGGTGGTGAAGTACCTAAAGAAAGCGGTGGAACAATGGACGGCGGAAACCGGTTACGGTTTCAGTTTGTACAGTACCCCGAGCGAAAACCTGTGTACCCGCTTTTGTAAGATCGACACCAAGTCGTTTGGTTTGGTCGACGGGGTAACGGACAAGGGATACTACACCAACAGCTTCCACTTGGATGTGGAGAAGAAGGTGAACCCGTATGACAAGATCGACTTTGAGATGCCGTATCCGGCGATCACCTCCGGTGGCTTCATCAGTTATGGTGAATACCCGAACATGCAACACAATGTCGAGGCGCTAGAGAACGTCTGGGATTACGCGTACAGTCGCGTGCCCTACTATGGCACCAATACGCCGATCGATGAGTGCTACGATTGTGGTCACACCGGTGAGTTTGAATGTACCAGCAAGGGTTTTGTCTGTCCTAACTGCGGTAACTCGGATCCCGCCAAGGTGTCAGTCACGCGTCGCGTTTGTGGTTATCTGGGTAGCCCGGATGCACGCCCCTTCAATGAGGGCAAACAGGAAGAGGTTAAGCGTCGGGTTAAACACCTGTAACCCGGCACAGTATCTCTGACGTTCTCTTGAGCCCTGATCATCGATCAGGGCTCAGTGTTTAGTGAGGAAAGCGTATGAATTATCACGCCTATTACCCGGTTGATGTGATCAATGGGCCCGGCACGCGCTGCACCCTGTTTGTCGCCGGGTGTGAACACGCGTGTCGTGGCTGTTATAACCAATCAACCTGGCGATTGGACTCAGGGGAGCCGTTTACCGAAGCGATGGCGGATCGGATCATTGCCGATCTGAATAATCCGCGGATCAAACGTCGCGGTTTGTCGCTGTCGGGCGGGGATCCGCTGCATCCGGCTAATCTCACAGAGGTTCTGCGTCTGGTGAAACGCGTCAGAGCTGAAGCGCCGGGCAAAGATCTCTGGGCCTGGACCGGTTACACCTTGGCGACGCTGACGGCGCAGCAACGTGAAGTGGTCGATCTGCTCGATGTGGTGATCGACGGTAAGTTCGAGTTGGCGAAAAAAGATGCCACGCTGCAATGGCGCGGTAGCAGCAATCAGATGATCCACTGGATAAAGCCACAATAATCTGAAAATGAAGGCTATTTATCTTGTCCATGGGCCCGTCGCTGACTAAGCTTACCGGTCTTGATAAGTTAGTAGAGTTCGCCCAGATGAGAGCCGTACTCGTTGCCGGAGCGACAGGCGCCACCGGCAGCGCCTTAGTCAACCAGTTGTTGGCTGATGACCATTACGATGTGGTGCATTTGTTGTCCCGCCGTACCACCCATTGGCGAGATCACGAGAAGGTGATCGAGCACATTCTGCCTTTGTCGCGGATCGTCGATCTGACCGTTCGCTCACCGATCGCCGAGATCTATTGTTGCCTGGGTACCACCCTGAAGAAAGCCGGCTCGCAAGCGGCGTTTCGCGCGGTCGATCTCGACGCAGTCGTTGCGCTGGGGCGCTGGGGTAAGAACCACGGGGTTGAAACCATGCACGCTATCAGCTCCATCGGGGCTGATCCCACCAGTCGCAGCTTTTATTTGCGTACCAAAGGCGAGATGGAGCAGGCCTTGTCTGCTTTTGGACTACCCGGACTGTATCTGTATCGCCCGTCGGTGTTGGTCGGGGAGCGCGGTGAGCGGCGCGTGAGGGAAGGGATCGGCGCGCGCGTCTTAACGGCCTTCGATTGGCTACCGGGCAGCGACAGTTGGTCGCCGATCCCTGTGAAGCAATTGGCGAGTTTGATGCATACCCTCGGCAGAGAGAATCGTCCGGGTCGACATAGGATCGGCTCAGGCCAGATCCAGCGCCATGAGCGGTCAGAGCGTGATATAACGGCCACGTCCAACGGTTAAGGGGTTCATTGCTGCTTCTCCTATTAGCGTCTTTGCGGCTTAATCACACGTGATTAAGCCTCGACAGCTTGAAGGGGAAGCTCTTGGCCTTGTGACGGTATCGCGCCTGAGTTTCCCATGAAACTCAGGCGCGTTTGTTATTGAGGATAGCCGGGCGCGTGAAATTGATTGCCGACGATGCTGCTAGACTCGACATTCTCTGCTTGGGCAACATGGCAGGAGTTACAAAAGTAGAAACCGCCCTTGAGTTCACTGTCGTCAGCAAAGTGGGAATAGTGTGTACTGGGCGCGTCGATCTTGGCATCGAGGCCGTGACAGTTTTGACACATATTACGTTTCATGGTGATCGGGTAGTCGGGTTTATGGGGGATCAACGGCGGTTGATGCTGATAAGTGCGCGCTATCATGGTGCCTTTGCCTGGGTAGCTGGCCAAGGCCGGCGCTGGAGCTTGCTCTGTTACCGGGGTCTTGCCACGTAACGAGTGAATATTGGCGGGGGCTGCCGAACTATTGGTATTAGCGGCGGGCTCGCTACAGCCCACGAGCGTGATCACCAGTGCAGCAAGCATTGCGCTCAGTTGGTTTTGAATTCTGGCTTTCATCCGACCTTCCTCACGTTAACCGCGCACTTTTTAAAATCGGTCTCCTTCGATAGCGGATCAGTGGCGTCGATCAGCAGTTTGTTGACGAGCTGACTGGCATCGAAAAAGGCCATAAATACCAGACCCTCCGGACATCGATTCCTGCCTTTGGTCGCGACTCGAGAGCGAACCTCACCGCGTCGACTGGTCACGATGATCTCATCGCCATGGGTTAAACCGCGTGCTTTGGCATCGTTCGCGTGCATGTAGACCTTGGCATTGGGGTAAGCTTGCTTGAGCTCTGGCACGCGGCCGGTCATGGTCGCCGTGTGCCAGTGTTCGAGCACTCGGCCCGTGGTCAGCCACAGATCGTATTCCTCGTCGGGGCTTTCAACTGGTGGCTCATACGGGTTGGCGATGATCAGGGCTTTGCCGTCTCCCTTGCCATAGAAGTCGACCGCAGCGCTTGCGTAGGGATCGTCGCTGTTGGTGTAACGCCAGCGTGTCTCCTTGCCATCGACGACGGGCCAGCGTTTGCCGCGATTGGTGTGATAGTTATCGAAATCGTCGAGATCGTGCGCATGTCCGCGGCCAAAACGCGCGTACTCCTCAAACAAGCCTTTTTGCACGTAATAGCCAAAGTGATCGGACTCATCATTGAGTGGCGATAGGCACTGCTCGCGCGGGAACCGGTCGACTTGTTCGTTAGCAAACAACACCTCATAAAGCGTTTTCCCTTGGTATTGGGGGGCTTTCGCTAGCAATTCTGGCGGCCAGACCTCATCCGCGGTGAAACGCTTACAAAACTCCATGACCTGCCAGAGATCCGAGCGGCTGCCGCCTGGGGCTGTGACCATCTGGTGCCAGAAGTGGGTGCGCCGCTCGGCATTGCCGGTACCGCCCTCTTTTTCTACCCACATGGCGGTGGGCAGCACCAGATCGGCCACCATGGCCGTGACCGTAGGGTAGGGATCGGAAACGACGATGAAATTGTCGGGATTAAGGTAGCCGGGCAGGGCTTCCTCGTTGGTATTGGGACCGGCTTGCATGTTGTTGTTGCACTGTACCCAATAGACGTTGGTTTCCCCGTCTTTGAGCATCCGGTTTTGCAGCACCGCATGGGGCCCTGGTTTGGGGTTGATGGTACCTTCGGGTAGCTGCCAGATCTCTTCCGCCAATGCCCGATGCTTGTCATTGGCGACTAGCATGTCGGCGGGCAGACGGTGAGCAAAGGTACCGACCTCGCGCGCCGTGCCGCAGGCCGAAGGTTGGCCCGTGAGTGAGAAGGGCGAGTTGCCAGGCTGGCAGATCTTGCCGGTGAGCAGGTGCAGATTGTAGATGGCGTTATTAGCCCAGACCCCACGCACGTGTTGATTAATGCCCATACACCACAGGCTCATCACCTTGGTATCGGGATCGGCGTAGGCTTTAGCCAGCGATTCGAGCTGAGCTTTGGGGACGCCGGACATTTGGTGGGCTTTTTCTAGGGTGTATTCGCTCATCAGCGTCGCATAGGCCTCGAAGTCGATAGGACTCATGCTGCCATCGCCGGGGTTGGCTGCCGCCTTCTCCAGTGGGTGATCCGGGCGCAGGCCGTAGCCGATGTCTTCCGCTGCCTTGGTGAAGTTGCAATGCTCTTTGATGAAGTCCTGATCCACCGCGTCGTGTTCGATGAGGTAGTTAGCGATGTAATTGAGGATCACCAGATCGGACTGAGGCTTCATCACCATAGCGTTATCGGCCATGTCGAAGCTTCGATGTTCGAAGGTGGAAAGGACATGAAATTCGGTTTGAGGGTGACTGAGTTTTCGATCCGCCATGCGTTGCCACAATACGGGATGCATTTCAGCGGCGTTCGAGCCCCATAAGACGAATACATCCGCATGTTCGAAGTCGTCGTAGCAGCCCATAGGTTCATCGATGCCAAAGGCGCGCAAAAAACCGACCACGGCCGAGGCCATGCAGTGGCGGGCATTGGGCTCGATGTTATTGGAGCGAAAGCCCGCCTTCATCATCTTAACCGCGGCATAGCCTTCCCAAATGGTCCATTGCCCCGAGCCAAACATGCCTACGCCATTGGGCCCTTTGTCCTTGAGTGCCTTTTTCCATTTGCTGGCCATCACATCGAACGCCGTGTCCCAGCTGACTGGCGTCAGATCGCCTTGTTTGTGAAACTTCCCATCTTTCATTCGCAGCAGCGGCTGCTGAAGACGGTCGTCTCCATACATGATCTTAGGCAGGAAATAGCCCTTTACACAGGTACGGCCTTGGTTGACTGGCGACTTTGGATCGGCTTGGGTAGCGACGACTCGATTTCCTTGCGTACCCACTAACACCGAGCAACCCACGCCACAAAATCGACAAGGCGCTTTTTGCCAGAGGATCCTACTGGGGGCTTGGGCCGCTTTGGCGAGGTGAGCCGGCAGGCTAATGCCCGCGACAGAAGCGGCAGCGAGAGCAGCTTGGGCTTTGATGAATTGGCGACGATCAATACTCACGAATACGACTCCTAGCAAGCAGGCTCTATATGATGGCTGACCAATGAAACAGAGATCACCCCAGGGATGGTGTGCATCGCTTCCATTCGAGATAACACATTCTGCTCTCCCTCGAGCGTGACCACCAGTTGGTGGTCGTCACTAAGGCCATGAACTTCGGCACCTTCGAGCTGATTGATATATTGAAGTACGGTGTCTCGCCGGCTGGGGGTGAGCTCAAGTATAAGGCTAGCAACGTGATAATCCATAAACATTCCCTATTTGCAGTCAGGCTAAGTCTAGAAAAAAAAACGATGTTTGCTTGTTCGATGATTGATATCGATCTCCGAATGCTCAGGTCTTGAGGCGAACTGGCGACGCCGAGGCCGCAGGTTCGGTAAATTGAGCCTAAAAAAGCCGAACGTGGGTTCGGCTTGTGGGGAGGTGGGACTGACTACAGGCAGCGAGCGGGTTTTGGTAGCCCGGCGATCTTGGTGGCTTGCTTGGCCGGCCCTTTGGGGAAGAGCTTAAACAGGTATTTACTATTGCCTTTCTCTTCACCAAAGCGTTGCGCCATCGCCTTGACCAGAACCCGGATCGCCGGGCTGGTGTTGAATTCGAGATAGAATTCGCGCACGAAATTGACCACTTCCCAATGGGCATCGGTCAGGGTAATCCCCTCGGCTTTGGCCAGTATCGGGCCCATTTCCGCTTGCCATTGATTGCTGTCTAACAGGTAACCCTGTTTGTCGGTTGGGATCTCTATACCATTAAAAATCATGTTGCTACCAAGTGACTTGATTCTGATGTTGGCAACTCAGTGCCACGAAACCGGCATAGTCTATCAGTTTTGCCGGGCTATTGGCGCACAGCGCAAGACCTCGCGCGGTGAGATCGTCGGACAAAACGTAGAGTTCAAAGTCGGCTAATGTTTCGGTAAACCGTGGCTGGCACGCCATCACGACGGCATCCTGAAGCAATAGCAGGGTGTCGTTGGGCCGCAGCAGCGCCAAGGTATCTTTGAGGCCTTGCGGACTGAGTGCGGGTTGGCTAAGGGTATTGAGTACGGTCAAAACGTCAGTACCTGTTTGCTTTGAAAGAGTTGCTGCCGTAGTTGCTCTGGCTCGAGGGGCTGCGCCGGGATGATCAGATCCGTCAGTTCAATGTCGCGCTGCTGCATGGACTCGGCACATATGTAGATCTGCTCGACATCGTACATGGGCAGCGCGCGATACGTGGCGATGTGATCTTTGCTGTCGATCACCCCCGGTTGCTGGTTTTTGAGCAATTGGTAGATCCCATCTGCAATGAAGAAAACCGCGGTTTCAACCTCATAGCTGGCGGCGAGTAAGGTGAGGTCGAGGGCCTCGCGACCCTTGCTGTTGCCGTGCGGTACGGTGCGATAGACGATAGCGAGTTGTGTCATGGATTTACCCGAATTGAAGCACACGATCCGCTTCGGCGGACGCACTGATGAATTCACCGAGCCCACCGAGAACAAAGGACGCGGCTAAGTTGGTGCTGTCACGCTCTGAGTCCTCAGCGGCTTCCGCATCAATGACACCGCGGCGCAATCCGGCGGAGACGCAGCTGATCAACTCGATGCCTTGTTGATGCAACAACTGCCATTGCTGTGCAATATCAAATTCATCGCTGGCAGGGCAGAGTAGGCGAGAGGCGTTATGTACGCCGTCCTGATAAAAGAACACCTGGCGGACTTGGTGTCCCGCGGTCAGTGCAGCCTGAGCGAATCGCAAGGCGGTGTAGGCGTGCTGGCTACCGTAAGCGGGGCCATTAACGAAAAGTACAAATTTATTCATAACAATAAAAAGGCCCTCTGCTTTTATCTTAAGCTGAGGGCCTGATTGTAATCGAAAATACGATGTTTAGTCGTTAGACATTCCGAGCAGGCTCAGCAAGCTCAAGAAGATGTTGTAGATCGAAACGAACAGGGTGACGGTGGCCATCACGTAGTTGCGTTCGCCGCCATGGATGATAGCACTGGTCTGCATCAGGATGGCACCGGACGAGAACAGGATGAATACGGCGCTGAGCGCCATGGACAGAGCTGGAATGTTCAAAAACAGATTGGCAATGAACATTGCCAGGATCACCCAGAAGCCGGCCTGCATCATGCCGCCCATAAAGGACATATCTTTACCGGTCATCAGCACATAGGCAGAGAGACCAAAGAAGACCAGTGCTGTGCCACCAAAGGCGGTAAGAACCACATCGCCCATTCCAGCACCTAAATAGGCGCTTAGGATAGGACCGAGGGTGTAACCTAAGAAACCGGTGAATGCGAACACCAGTGGGATCGCCGCGGCGCTATTGGCATTCTTATGGATCAGGAACATCAAGCCATAGAAACCCACCAGGGTGATGATCAACCCAGGGTGAGGCAGATTAAAGGTCATTGCGATACCGGCCATTGCGGCTGCAAAGGTCAGTGTCATCGCCAGTAAGATGTAGGTGTTACGCAGTACCTTGTTCACGGCAACGCCGCTGTGGGCACTCGCCGTCTCGAAGTGACGGGTTTCCATAGTTCAAAGCTCCTTGTTGTTAGGCGCGTTTTAGAAAGACAAGGTTTAGACTACCTCAAATGAGATAGGTTGCATTAGAAAATCGTGATTATGCGAACAGATTGGGTACAGCTTAGCAAAGTTGAATAAAATCCATTCGGTTGATAAGCCTTTCATTAAATAGGGCTTTACACCAAATATGGGTTTCTCTATTATCCAATCCGTCGGAGGGATGGCAGAGTGGTCGAATGCACCGGTCTTGAAAACCGGCAGGGGTTTATAGCCCCTCTAGGGTTCAAATCCCTATCCCTCCGCCAACTTTGACGAAGCCCGCATCATTGCAAAATGATGCGGGCTTTTTCGATCTTTAAGTCAAAGAGAAAGAGGGATGGGGATGCAGAGCCCTAGCCAGGGTTCGCAAGGCGCGCAGCGACTGACGCCGGAGGCACGACGGCGAGTGAGCTTGCGAGCGGTCCAATCCCCGCTCCGCCAACCTTGACGAAGCCCGCATCATTGTCTGGACCACCAGAAGACGGATGCGGGCTTTTTTCGCTCTTCAAGTCGAAGAGAGCGAGGGATGGGGCTAGGCCAGGTAATGCTAGGCGGTGACGCTCAGCTTGGGGTAAATCTGTTTATGCGTGCAGCATTGCTGACGATATTTTCATCGGGCGTTCGTTCACAGATGCGAAAGTGAGCAAAAGTCGCCGATTCGTTATTCAAACGGTTTTTCAGGTGTTTACACCAGAAGTCAGGGACAGTATTGTACGCAGCAACGGAGGGATGGCAGAGTGGTCGAATGCACCGGTCTTGAAAACCGGCAGGGGTTTATAGCCCCTCTAGGGTTCAAATCCCTATCCCTCCGCCATATTTGATGAAGCCCGCATCATTCAAAATGATGCGGGCTTTTTCGATCTTTAAGTCAAAGAGAAGGTGAGATGGGGATGTAGAGCCCTAGTCTGGGCTTGCTAGGTGCGCAGCGATTGACGCCGGAGGCACACGGCGAGTGAGCTTGCAAACGGTCCGATCCCCCCTTCCGCCAACTTTGACGAAGCCTGCATCATTGTCTGCACCATTAGAAGACGGATGCGGGCTTTTTCGATCTTCAAGTCAACGAAAAACAGGGATGGAGGTGCAGCGTTCACGTCTGGAGTGGCCGAGGCCTTGCTAAGCCAACGTTGAGTAGAGGGTGATTGTTTTCGACGGTTGAGCGACTTGTGGCTTTTCTATCGTCCCGCTCCCTGACCTTCCTGAATGGGGGCTTTCCCCAGATCGGCCATTGGTATGTCGGCCAACGGTGTCAGGCCGACGTGTCTTACAGGGAAGAGTTCACGCCTTGGTTGATATTGCATCAGAACAACAAAAAGAACCTGTGATCGCTCTATTCCTCGCCAATCACCAGAGATAGGGGTTTACAGCAGCGAACGCGGACACTATTATCCCAATCCGTCGGAGGGATGGCAGAGTGGTCGAATGCACCGGTCTTGAAAACCGGCAGGGGTTTATAGCCCCTCTAGGGTTCAAATCCCTATCCCTCCGCCATATAAGACGAAGCCCGCATCATTGCAGAATGATGCGGGCTTTTTCGATCTCTCAGTCAAAGAGTACGAGGGAAGGGGATGCAGAGCCCTAGCCAGAGCTTGCTAGGTGGTGACAGCAAGATGCTCAGCTTTGGGTAAATCTGGTTATGCGTGCGCATTGTTGAAGATGTTTTCATCGGTTGTTTGTTCATGGATGTGAAAGTGAGCAAAAGTCGGCTATTCGTTATTCAAACGGCTTTTCAGGTATTTACACCGGAAACTGTGGGCAGTATTGTACCCAGCAACGGAGGGATGGCAGAGTGGTCGAATGCACCGGTCTTGAAAACCGGCAGGGGTTTATAGCCCCTCTAGGGTTCAAATCCCTATCCCTCCGCCATATAAGACGAAGCCCGCATCATTGCAGAGTGATGCGGGCTTTTTCAATCTTTCAGTCACAGAGAAGGAGGGATGGGGGTGTAGAGCCCTAGCCAGGGTTCGCAAGGAGCGCAGCGACTGACGCCGGAGGCACGACGGCGAGTGAGCTTGCGAACGGTCCAATCCCCCCTCCGCCATATAAGACGAAGCCCGCATCATTGCAAAGTGATGCGGGCTTTTTCGATCTCTAAGTCAAAGAGAAGGTGAGATGGGGATGTAGAGCCTTAGTCTGGGCTTGGTAGGCGCGCAGCGACTGACGCCGGAGGCACGACGGCGAGTGAGCTTGTGAACGGTCCAATCCCCCCTCCGCCATATAAGACGAAGCCCGCATCATTGTCTGTACCACCACAAGACGGATGCGGGCTTTTTCGATCTTGGTGCGCAGCAGGGCGTTACAGCGGCCAGCGCCATAGCAGCATGGGCACGGCGAGAGCGATGATCAGCAGTTCTAATGGCAATCCTAGGCGCCAGTAATCACCAAATCGGAGGCCGGCAGGTCCGAGGATCAGGGTATTATTCTGGTGCCCTATGGGCGTGAGAAACGCGCATGATGCACCGATGGCGACCGCCATCAGGAAGCTGTCTGCATTCAATCCAAGCTGTTGAGCCCCACTGAGGGCGATCGGGCACATGATGGCGGCGGTCGCGGCATTATTCATAAAATCAGATAGGGTCATGGTGATCACCATGATCCCGGCGATCAGCAGGGCAGGTGGCGCTTGGCTGAGGTGGCTGAACACCAGATCCGCCAAGAGATCGGCGGTGCCTGTGGCGCTCATGGCGGCGGCGACCGGAAACAGTGCGGCGATCAGGACGATGGTAGAACCTTCGATGGCACTGTAGATCTCTCGGAGAGGGACGATCCCTATCACGGCATAGAGCACGACGGCAGCGGCAAAGGCGACGGCGGCAGAGAGCCAACCCAGCACCATGGAGCTGATAGCCAGTAGCATAATGAGCGAGGCCAGCCATGCCTTGCTGCGCTCGGGAATATGGATGGCACGCGGTGCTAAAGGGGCAAGGCCATAGCGCTGGGCGAATGCGGCCATAGACTCGCTTGGGCCTTGCAGCAGTACGAGATCCCCCGCTTGAAACACGGTTGAGCGCAGTCGGCGATTGGTCGGTTGGCCCTGACGGGACAGTGCGAGAAGCAGTAAGCCAAATCGGCGATAGACGCCGATCTGTTTCGCGGTGCGTCCGGCCATTAATGCCCCGGGCATGATCACCCATTCATGGGTGCGGATCTCTTTATCCAGCGGGCTGGCGTCCGCTTGCTGCTCGCTATCGTCCGTTTTCTCTTCCGGTTTGGCGGTTTCCAGTAGCAGACCCAGTTGCGACAAGGTCGTGGCGATGGTTTCAGGATCCGACTCCAACATGATGACGTCTTCGGCCTTTAACAAGCGCTCGGGCGCGGGTGCGAACACGGCGACGTGATTACGCATCATGCCGATGATCTGACTGTCACTGGACTCGAGCGCTTGCTCCAGATCCGACAATCGCTGACCGATCAGCTTGTGCTCGGGCGGGATCCGCGCTTCGAATCGGTAGGCGCCGGTGCGAAATTGATCGAACGAGCTGGTGGCGCGAGCGGGGATCAACCAACGGCTCAACAGCAGCACCAGGCTGATCCCTGCCAAAGCAACGACCAGTCCGACCGCACTGAAGTCGAACAGGGCGAAGCCGTTGCCGAGGTGATCGGCGCGAAAGCCGGAGACGATCAGGTTGGGTGGGGTACCGATTAGGGTGGTCATGCCACCGAGAATCGTGGCAAAGGAGAGTGGCATCAGCAATCGGGCCGCGGGAAGCTCGTGCTGTTGTGCCAGTTTGAGCGCGATCGGGATCATCATTGCCATGGCGCCGACGTTATTGATGAAAGCGGACATGACGGCGCCAAGCAACATCAACAGCAGCAGGTGCCAACCCACGCTCGCTTGCGCAGGCAATAGGGTGTGGATCAGGCTATCGATCACGCCGGTGCGTTGCAGGCCATAACTGAGGATGAGCACGCACGCGACCGTGATCACCGCAGGGTGGGCGAAGCCCATAAAGGCATCGGCCATGGGTACCAAGCCAAGCAGTACGGCGCCGAGCAGTGCCGACATGGCGATGAGATCGTGGCGCCAGCGACTGAAGAGAAAAGCCGCCAAGGTTGATGCAGCGAGGAGCATTAACAGCAGTTGCGGATGACTCATGTGCGATCCCGTGATTTGCCTCTGCTCACTATAGAGTGTGTCGGTGAGCTCAGTCGGTTTCTTGTTCGTCCTTGGCGGGGCCAATGGCGAGAATTCGCGCCGTGATGTACCGCGCACATTGCAGCTAAGCGACTGAAATATGTTACGTTGCTTGCATGGTTTCTTTAGTGGTTGCGATGGAATGCGCGGTCGAACTCATACCCAAGTTAAATTTTCCGATGTGAACTGGCGAACATTAACCGGCTTGATCCCTTACCTGCTCGAGTTTCGTGGCCGGGTCGTGCTGGCGTTGCTGTGCCTGATCGGTGCGAAGATCGCCAGTGTCGGTCTGCCCTTTATCCTCAAGGCCTTGGTGGATGGGATGGATCTGGCGCGGGGAGAGGCGTTGGCGGCTTTGCCGTTGGGACTGCTATTGGCCTATGGCGCCGTGCGTTTTGCCAATGTGCTGTTTGGCGAGCTGCGCGATACCTTATTTGGCCGGGTAACCGAGCGGGCCATGCGTCGCGTGGGGTTGAAGGTGTTTGAGCACCTGCATGCGCTGGATCTGAACTTTCATTTAAATCGACAAACCGGTGGCATGTCACGGGACATCGAGCGTGGCAATGCTGGGATCAGCTTCCTGATGCGCTTTATGGTGTTCAACATCGGGCCGACGCTGTTGGAAGTGGTGTTGGTGATGGGGTTGTTGTGGTGGAACTACCATCTGGGTTTCGCCGCTATCGTTGCGGTCGCGGTGATCTGTTATATCGCCTTCTCGGTGTTCGCCACTGAGTGGCGCACCCACTATCTGCGCGCAATGAATGTCGCCGAATCCCAGGCCAGTACGCGCGCGATCGACAGCCTGCTGAACTTTGAAACCGTCAAATATTTTACCAATGAAGCGGAGGAAGCCCGGCGCTATGATCTGGGGTTGGCTGAGTGGGAGCAGGCACGACGCAAGAATCGCTTGTCTCTGTTTGCGCTTAACGGCGGCCAGGCGTTGATCATCGCGTTGGCGATGACGGCGGCGATGACCATGGCGGCCGCCGATGTGATGGCGCAGCGCATGACATTGGGGGATTTTGTCTTGATCAACGCCTTTATGATCCAGGTCTTTATGCCTCTTAACTTCCTGGGTTTTGTGTATCGAGAGATGAAAGGCTCGATGGCCAACATCGAGAAGATGTTCAAACTGCTAGCGGTGAAGCCGGCGATCCAGGACAGCGAGGATGCTCAGGCTCTGCAGGCGCCCGCCGGCGTGATCGAGTTTCATCAGGTCGCGTTTCGTTATCAGGCCGAACGGCCGATCTTGGCGCAGATCAGCTTTCGGGTTCAGGCCAAGCAGAAGGTGGCGATCGTCGGGGGCAGCGGCGCGGGCAAATCAACCCTGTTTAAGCTGTTGCTGCGCTTTTACGATGTGGAAGCGGGGGCGATCACCATCGACGGCCAGGATCTGCGCGACGTGACCCAAACCTCATTGCGCCGCGCCATTGGTGTGGTGCCTCAGGATACGGTGCTGTTCAACACCAGTTTGTTGGAAAATGTCCGCTACGGTGACGTGACTGCCAGTGATGACGCCGTCTTAGAGGCGATCCGGCTGGCGCACCTGGACGACTTTATCGCTCAGTTGCCCGAAGGTGTGCACACCGAGGTCGGTGAGCGGGGATTGAAGCTGTCCGGGGGCGAAAAGCAGCGGGTGGCCATTGCGCGCGCCATTCTTAAACGGCCACCCATTATGGTGTTTGATGAGGCGACCTCCTCATTGGACAGTCGCTCGGAGCGCAGCATCTTGCAGGCGCTGGCAGAGATCGCGCAGGAGCAAACCACCTTGGTGATCGCGCATCGCTTGTCGACCGTGGTGGATGCGGATCAGATCTTGGTGCTCGATCAGGGCCAGATCGTCGAGCAGGGCGATCATCACACATTGTTAGCGCTGGGAGGACGCTATGCCGAGCTTTGGGCGCTGCAGCAACGTCAGCAGCGTTCAGTCGATCCGGTAGAGATGGAGCCGAGCGATCAATAGCTCGCCTTTGGCTTGTGGATAGGCGGTTTGTTGCCAGTCCGGTAGATCCACCACTTGAACCGGTTGTGGCTGGGTCAGCACCAAAGGCAGGTTGGCGGGTGTTTGCCGTCGACTGCCATCCTCAAATTGCATAAAAGCCGTTGGACGCAATCCGCCGGGCCGGTCGATCCTCAGCTGAGCCTGTGCCGGCAGGCTGGCGATACGCTCGCGCTCCCGCGCGACGTTGTCTTGCCAGGCCGCCATGTCCATGATGCTCTGGCCTGGGTTGGTCATGGCGTTATCCAGTTTTTGCAGCAGTTCATCACGCTGGATCTTGGCAACAATGCGTTTAGCGACCCAACCAAAGCGGATCCGTCGTACCTGTGAGGGGAGGGAGACCGGCGTCCGGTAAAAATGCATGGTGAACAGGTTTGGTGAAAGCTGATGCAGCAATTCGAAGCGCAGATCCTGCACATTGGCGGCGTGCTCAGTGAGCCGGTGAAGTTGCTGCTTAAACTCGGTTAAGTGTTGCGTCAGTGCGGCGATCTCTTGGCCCAACGCGTTGGCCGTGGCAAAGCGCAGGACACCGGGATAGCGCCGCACCCTTTGGCTTTGCTGATCATCCGCCTTGCGGTGGAGATCGTTGAGCGCGGCGACACAGGCCTGATGGGCTGCGCTGCCGGAGAGGGTCTCGACGGGGATCGTGTCGATCCGATCCAACGGGCGGGTTTGCAGCCAACAGGGTAAGGCGTATTGCACGCTTTGGCTTGGGCCTAAGGCGCTCAGTGTTTGGCTGAGCGTGCGCCGTTGGTGGCTGCAGCGTTCGAACTGCTGGCGCAGCGCGACCATGGCGCCGTTATCGTCGGTGAGGTTCATGTTGGAACTGGTTTACCTTGATGCCTACATACCTTGGGCAGTGTACCTTAAACACCGCGAGGCCGCCATGGCTGTCGCTGACCAGGTTGTCATTGGCCGCTTGGGCGCTGGCTGGTGGACTGTGATGGCATTGAGGTTGGGATGAGATCGTCGGCCGGGTAAAATTTGTGGGGCCGATGGGATGACGGCGGGCGCGAAACCCGATAGGATCGCCGTTAATACTGTAAATATCGACAGTGGTCTGAGTCAGCACGGTCAACATCGGGAGAGAGCAGGTGATTGGACGCCTTCGTGGAATACTGATAGAGAAAATTGCACCGGAAGTGGTGCTGGAGTGCGGTGGCGTCGGCTACGAGGTGCAGTTACCGATGACCAGCTTCTATCAGTTGCCGGAGCCTGGGAGTGAGGCGCTGATCTTCACCCATTTCGTGGTACGTGAAGATGCGCAGCTCTTGTATGGCTTTGCCTCTAAGGCGGAGCGTGCGCTGTTTCGAGAGTTGATCAAGACCAATGGGGTGGGCCCGAAGATGGCGTTGGCCATTTTATCCGGCATGTCGGCCGAGCAGTTCGTCGATGCGGTGCAGGCGGAAAACGTGGCAGGGTTAACCAAGATCCCAGGCGTGGGCAAAAAGACCGCTGAACGTTTGGTGGTGGAGATGCGCGATCGCCTCAAGAACTTTGGTGGCACCTTGTTGACGCCCTACGCGGATAGACTGGCGGGCAACGCGCCGCTGGAGAGCACCTTGGTGGTGGATCCGCAAGACGATGCCATCGCCGCTCTGATCTCCTTGGGTTATAAGGCACCGATGGCGGCGAAGGTCGTAGCCAAGGTGGCAGCGCCGGGCGCTTCGTCCGAGCAGCTGATCAAAGACGCACTCAAAGCGATGCTGTAAGGGTTAAGAGCGATGATTGAAGCGGATCGTTTAGTGGCGGCGCCGGTAGAGAGTCGGGAGGAGGCGGTGATCGATCGGGCCATGCGGCCGAAGATGCTCACCGATTATACCGGCCAGGATGACACCAAGGCGCAATTGGAGATCTTCATTCAAGCTGCGCGCCAGCGGCAGGAGGCGTTGGATCATGTCTTGATCTTTGGCCCTCCGGGCTTGGGTAAGACCACCTTGGCCAATATCCTGGCCAATGAGATGGGGGTCAACATTAAGTCGACCTCCGGTCCTGTGCTGGAAAAGGCGGGCGATCTGGCGGCGATGCTGACCAATCTTGAGCCCAATGATGTGTTGTTCATCGATGAGATCCACCGTCTTAGCCCTGTGGTTGAGGAGGTGCTGTATCCGGCGATGGAGGATTATCAGCTGGATATTATGATCGGCGAGGGGCCGGCGGCCCGCTCGATTAAGCTGGATCTGCCCCCCTTCACCTTAGTGGGTGCCACCACCCGTGCCGGTGCTTTGACCTCGCCATTGCGCGCCCGCTTTGGCATTCCGCTGCGGTTGGAGTTTTATAATGTGCGCGATCTGACCTCGATCGTGGCGCGCAGCGCCGAGGTTCTGGGGGTGGACATGGCCGCTGAGGGGGCGGTGGAGATCGCCCGGCGCAGCCGAGGCACGCCAAGGATCGCTAACCGATTGTTGCGCCGGGTGCGGGACTTCGCCGAGGTGAAGTTCGATGGCAGCATCACCGCTGAGGTGGCCGCCAAGGCGCTCGACTTGTTGGATGTCGATAAGGAAGGGTTCGATTATCTGGATCGCAAGATGCTGACGACCATCATCGATAAGTTCGCTGGCGGTCCGGTGGGACTGGAAAACCTTGCTGCGGCGATCGGTGAAGAACGAGAAACCATTGAGGATGTGCTGGAGCCGTTTTTGATCCAGCAAGGGTTCCTGCAGCGCACGCCGCGTGGACGCTTGGCGACCGATAGGGCCTACGCCCATTTTGGGTTCAGTCGGGAGCCATAGATCCGCCTCGGCCCGCTTACAACGCCGCTCATTCGAGCGGCGTTGTTGTGTCTGGCGATCGGATCGTGCCCCCGCGGTGTTAACAAAACCGCTGGGTGATGGGATCTTTTGCGCGCTCGTCGGTGCTGGCTTTGGCTTTAGCAGGGCACGGCGAGACGGGGACGGTTCGGCGGGGGAAGCCGGTTTGCCTAGGCTCATCTGTCGCAGCGTCTGCGGCGGAGACAGCATGGGTGTTTGCTACGATAGCCGTTGACGCGCGGAAACCGGGGTCGCGCACGGGAACGACGCGGTTAAACGGCGTACTTTACATATACTGCTTCCAGTAATACCACGCGGTGAGGGTACCCAGATGCAAAGCGACAATGCAGTAGGTTTTGATGAGATAGCTGGTTTTACGTGATTTGTGGCGAAACAGACGGATCCCCAGAAACGCGCCGGGCCAGCCGCCAGCCATCTCGAAACCGTGCATCACGACCTCCGGAACTCGCCGCGCCCGGCGAATAGCCAGACGCTTATCCAGACCAAACAGCAGCAGGGTCAACAGGCTCATGGCGATGTAAAGCGGGGCCAGCTGAATGGGCCCTCGCAGGATCAGTCCCAGTGCCAGACAAAGGACCAGAATGGCAGCGATCACGACTTAACTTCCTACGCCTTCGGTGGCCTGGCTGCGTTGGATCAGTTCGATCTTATAGCCATCGGGATCTTCAACAAAGGCGATGTGGGTGCTGCCGCCCAGCACAGGACCGGGTTCGCGGGTGATGTTGGCACCGGCGGCGCGGATCTTGTCACAAGCGCTGTAGATATCATCAAAGCCTAAAGCGATGTGGCCAAACGCGTTGCCTTGCTCGTATTGCTCGACGCCCCAGTTATAGGTCAGTTCGATCACAGCGTGGCCTTGGCTCTCATCGCCGTAGCCGACGAAGGCCAGGGTGTATTTGTACTCTTCGTTAACGGACTGGCGCAGCAGTTTCATGCCGAGGACATGGGTATAGAAGTGAATGGCGCGATCCAGATCGCCGACACGTAGCATGGTGTGCAGAACTTGAGACATGTGCTCTCTCTTTCGGTGTGAGTCATGCCGGTAGGCTAGGTGGCCGCGCATGACGAAGTGCGTAAACGTGTTTTGATACTAGCAATAAATTGCTTTTGAGCAGAAGGCGAAGCGCACGCTTCTGATAATCGATTGATTCGATTGATGGTTACGGAAATACCGTTGTGATCCGGATCACGACTGGTTAAATGTTATCGGTACTCTGACTGAGATTTGCTTACTCTGGGTGCGGGGGGAAATACCAATAACAATAGGGAGAGTTCAGCAGTGAATACTGATCTGAAATTTGCACTGGCCGCCACGGTGGCCATTTTGAGCTTTATCGTTGCCGCGAGCGCAATGATCTTTGCTTAACGAAACGCCGGCGATTGCCGGCGTTTTTGATTAATGCATGATGGCGCCTGGCGACCGTGGCTCTGGCTCGAGCCCATCTTCATCGCCTAGGTAGATGATATCCAGTGCCTGGATCTCCGTGGCGGCCTGACCCATCTGATCGATACAATCCTGCATAAAGAAGCTGAATTGATCGGCGCTGATCCCAGGATTAAGTGCCAGGTTATGACACAACAAGATCCGCGGTAGGGTGTCGTCTACCATCTCGACGAAGATCTTCAGCGTTGGGTAATGGGTATTGAGCCGACTCATCTCGGCAAAGGCCTTCATCAGTCCGGTCGGGCGCAACTCGATGGAGGCGGACAGGTAGACAAAATCCCCTTCGATCTCTACCTTGGCGTCGTAGATCCCGGTATTTTCCTGCAGCACCGGAATGTGCAGTCCTTGGCATGTGCCGCATAGGTAATACTCGATCTGCAAGTGTTCCAGCCAGGACTTCAAGGTGTCATGATCTGGGATCGGCAAGGACGGCATGGGTACACTTCTCTCTAGCTCAAACTTCGGCGCCTAGGATAGCGCTCCGGCGATCCAATTGCATCTATGCTGCGCCCATAGAGCAGGGGAGTGTGCAATATTAACGCAATGGAGGCGTATTAATGGTGTGGTTAAGGGTGATTGCTGTGACTTGGATGGTCTTTGTTTCAGCGTCGATAGAGGCTGCGACAGGACGCGAAGCGGGGGCGATCCCTTTGGAGTGCGGCTTACATGCTAAGGCGCGTGAGTTGGCGGCCTTGATCATCCGCGATCCTGAGCAGTTGCACGTTAGGTTGCGCTGTGACGGGGTGCTGGCCAAAGTGGCGCAGGAGAAAGCTCAGGCGATGGCTGAGCGGGGCCATGTCAGTCACATTGGCGGCGGTGGGGCCAATTCTCGGGTTCTAAGCGCAGGTTATCCGTTGGATAAGCGCTATGGCTCCGGCATGGCGAATCAGGTCGAGGCGGTGGCCGGCGGATTTAACTCAGCGCAGCGTGTCTGGAACGCGTTGAAAGACTCGCCCCGCCACCGCGCTCACCTTTTGGGCGAGAAACCGCTCTACCGTATGCAAGATGAGATCGGCGTCGGTTATGTCTACGATGTGGAGACGCCACACGACAGTTACTGGGTGGTGTACATTGCCCGCAAAGAGGACGGCAGTGACGAGCCTTTGGTGCTGATCAGCAAAAATGACCTGTAGAGTGTTAAGGGGTTGATGTGAAAAAGCGGCCGTGAAGGCCGCTTTTGCGTTATAGACTGTGGCTCACTTGATGCGGCGGTGCATCGGCGGTTCGTGCGGCCATGGGCGTTGTTGCATCAGGACGTTGCAACGTCGCAGTTGGAATTCGCCATCGTCATTCAAGCGCTGAATAAACCAGATATCGTAGTTCTCCGATAACTGCCAGTGACTGACCAGTCGGCGGCCCAGTTGCAGGGTGTTGGCCAGCCCCTGATCGCCAGCGAATTTCAGCCGGATCGGATCCAACTCTAATTTGGCTAGGATCGTATCCGGGGTTTCGTATGAGTCCATCTCGCACAGCTGTGGCAGACGTTTGTGGATGGCCAGGGCTTCCTCGTCACTGTACAGAGTGATGTCGGCACGCGGTTGCGGCAGAACCTTGTCACGCTGAAGTTCGGCAGGTAGCAGACGCTCGGCCCACTGGGGCTCTAGGCCAGCGGTTTTCAGTGCGGGCTCATGGCCGGTTAATTCGTCTTTGGTCAATCCGGCCAGATTACCGTCACCCCAGATCATGTAGTCTTGCCGACTCTGGTTGTAGACATAGTCGTTGAGCGTATCAAACAGGATATTGTCTTTAACGTAATAGCCTTTACTGCCTTCGTCAAAGAACACGCCCCGGTTCGCGACGCCATGGTGGGTAATACCCAGGTGGATGTCGTGGATGACGTTGTTAAAGATCAGGGTGCCGGGCTGGTACCCCAAGGTGTACAGGCCGCCCCCGTCATTCACTTGCTGTACCATGTGGGAGATGTGGTTGTGGTTGACCCGATAACGCTCGATGCTGGTGGGGGTATCGTCCCAGCGCCAGCCGATGCTGATCCCGTTGTAGGCTAGGTTGCGCAGCGTGTTGTGCTCGATATCGATGTCGTTGGCGAATTTGCCGGAGATCCCGATCCCGCTCCAGAAGGTGGTGGTGGAGTCGTGGATGTAGTTGTTGGCGATGCGGATATGACTGGGCTGCTCCGGTGACGAGGACATCAACCCCACTTCAATGTTGTTGCCGCCAATATCGGTAAACTCGTTGCCCTCAACTTGGCTATGGTGTGCGCCTTCGCCGATGTAGAGACCATTGGTGGCCAACATCTTAAACTCCGACGCCTCGAAGCTGATTTGAGTGGCATATTCGACGCTCACCGCATTGTCCTGCACCTCGCGTAGCAGCCCTTGTGGCGGTGTGCCGTTTGGCATGTAGGCCACGGCGCTTTGGCCGCCTTCAAAGCCATGAGCGGGGTACTGATAATCGGTATGGGCAAACCTTAGGTTGCGAAAGTGCAGGTTCTGTACCGGGCGTTCGGCGTTGCCCTTGATGTTGATCAAGTGACGCAGGCGCGGGATCACGGTTTCACTTTGGCTCAGATCCATCCCCGGCTGTGGCCAGTACTGGATGGTTCGTTGCGCTTGATCGTAAAACCACTCGCCGGGCTGATCGAGGAAGCTTGGGTGGTTTTCAACAAAATAGGCGCTATGGGTGCGGAGTCGGTTAAAGCTCGGCGCCGGGGCATGGGGTGGCTTGAGTACCAGACGGTTTGCGTCCGGCTCGAAAGACTCTATCTCTTTATGGGTGCTGGCCCAGACTTTGTAGCCGCGCAGGCGAACGCCACTGAGATCGTCCAGATCTTTCAGGCCGTCTCCGTTTTCCAGGGTGATCTCGTAGTGGCTCCAGTCTCTGGCAACCTTGCTGTCGAGGACGTCATAGATGGGGCGCTCGGCATCGGCATTGGGCCAGCGTGCCAGGATCTGGCGTTGATCATTGATCCACAAAGCATGCAATTGCTCGTGCGCTGCAGGGCCGATCGCCTCGGGCAGGGTCATTTGCCAGAGGGGAGAATTCGCTACCGGATGCCAACCTTGAACAGACCAGCCGCCACTGAGCTCGGCAATGCCTTGCTGTGGTCCCTGGTAGGTGACGATTTGCTCGGCGCTGCCGGCGTCTTCGGGGCCAAAATGCAGCGGTTCATTGAGGGCGTAACGGCCTTCGGCCAGATGCACGGTGATCTCGGTTTCGCCGGCATTGAGCAGGGCTCGTACCCGGCGCTGCGCTTCAGGCAGGCTGGCAAGCGGTGTTTGTGCGTCGCCTGTGGCGTGATCACTGCCATAAGGATCTAGGTAGAGCTCTGCGCTGTAAGCGGGCAGGGCACACAAGCCCATGCAGAGCGCAAGTAATGTGCGGGGTGGGAACATCTATTATCTCGTTCTTGTTATGGAGGTATTAACCAGGCATGCGCTTTAGCATGACAGGTTCATACGGTAACAGAGTCTGGATGGGTACACGGGAAAGTGAATGTGCGGAAGGTGGTGAATGTCATTTCTGATGGATAAGGCAGGGCACCACTTATGTGGTGCCGGCTGTTTAGCGTTGGGCTGAAATGATCTTTCTGGCCATTTCGTCGGCAACAACTCCGGTGGGTTTGCCTGAACGATCGGCTTCATTGAAGATGGTGAGCAGTGTGTCGTAGATCTTGCGCACTTTCGCCTCTGCGCTGTCAGCATTATAGTCTCGCTCGAAGGAGACGTTGATGATCCCGCCAGCGTTGATCACATAATCCGGGGCATACAGTATGCCTTTGTCTCGTAAGATCTCGCCATGGCGCGGCTCTGCCAGCTGATTGTTGGCGCAACCGGCGACTATGGTGGCTTTAAGTTGGGGCAGGGTGTGGTCGTTGAGGGTGGCACCTAATGCGCAAGGCGCGTAAACGTCGACGTCCTGGCAGTAGATCGCATCCAGACCGACGATCTCAGCGTCGAGCTCAGTGGTGGCTCGATCGAGTTGCTCGGCACTGAGATCGCACACCACCAATTTGGCGCCGGCCCGATGCAGATGCTCACACAGGGAATAGCCGACGTGACCCAATCCCTGAACGGCGACTCTGATCCCCGCCAGCGAGTCTTTATTCAGTTGGTGTTTGACGGCGGCCTTGATCCCCAAGTAAGTGCCGAGTGCGGTATAGGGCGAGGGATCGCCGCTTTTGCCCTCTAGTCCCGCCATGTATGGGGTTTCCTGATGAGCGATCATGATGTCACTGGTGTTGATCCCCACATCTTCGGCGGAGTAGTAGCGTCCGCCTAGTGAATGCACGGCTCGGCCAAAGGCGCGAAACAGCGCTTCTGACTTCTCAGAGCTTGGATCACCAATGATCACCGATTTGCCACCGCCAAATTCGAGTCCTGCTAGGGCATTTTTGTAGGTCATTCCCCGAGAAAGGCGAAGTACATCGGTCAGTGCTTCTTCATCATTGTCGTAGGGCCACATTCGGCATCCGCCGACGGCGGGTCCCATCGTGGTATCGTGCACGGCGATGATGGCCTTTAATCCGGAGGCTTTGTCATGGACAAACATCACCTGTTCATGTTCGTCGAATGAGGGGTGAGAAAATATCGCCACCTTATGTACTCCATGTTGAGTTGTCGTCGATTGATCCGACATGTTGCTTATCATTATGCACGCACCTTAACAGTGGCACCGGAGTTGACCCAGATCACATTCGATTGAGAAGGTGAGCGGACTGGAACGTCAGCTTGACATTGACGTTAACGTCAGGGAGAGTGGCGCTCAAGGCGTGTGATCGCAGATCAGTAAGGAACAGTGATGGAACAGGGAACCCAAGAACAAGAACAAGCATGGGTACGCGAGCATTTCCAAAAAGCGAATCGCTTTATGGCAGAGAAAGGGATCTTGCCGGGCAAGGTCGTCCTAAAGGAGAGCCGGATCTTGCCGCCGCTGATCGCGGTTTGGAAAATAGAAGCACAGGGCCCCCGTAAACAAAAGTACTGGGTGATCAGCGGCGATCTGCCCACCGATATGTCGGCGGAAAGCGCCGCAAAGAACGCTCGGGATGCGGTGCGCTACTTCTCGTTAAATTGGCAACTGAAAGCAGAAAATATGCTGCGCAGTGCCGACAATACCCAGCATCAGCTGGCGCAGATCATGGTGAGCAAAGCCAACGGATTGGCCCAGTTGCATGGTGAAGACCGACTGTGGGGCGAGATGGCCGTGGTGATCTGACCGTACGGTTCGTTTTTATCTGATGGAAGCCGCTCTTGGGAGCGGCTTTGTGTGTGATGTCGCTTGCTACTGGGCGTACGTTTACCGGGGAGGCAACCATTTTTAGCGCCTTTTGCATGGGTTAGGCTTTTGGCTTGGTGACCGGCTGGCAAGCCCGTGGTGACCAACTAAGCTATTCAATCTCTCCAATGAGAAACTGGATCTTACGGCGTTGACCAACAAGATTGGTGTGGCGACGGTGGGTATCACCCAAAACGCCTATAAGGCAGATCCTGCAGACTTCAGTTTAGGCTCCGGCTCGTTACCTCAGTGTTCGGTTACAGCCAGCTTTGAACTGGATGTGATGGGCAGCACGGGTGATGACTATGTCTGCTACTTCGTGCGTTCGCTTGATCTCACTGGCTTTAGCTCGGCGGTAACCTCTACCATCAACGCGACGGCCAAAGATGATGAAAGCAACATGGCTACGCCATCGACGAACATTCAACTGCAAACGGTGCTGTTTACGCCAGCGCCTTAACAGAGTTTGATGGAAAAAGCCGCGCGGGCAGTGATGTCCGAGTGGCTTTGTTTGTATGGGAGCGGAGTGAAAGTTCAGTCGAGGTACCAGTAGCCGATGTTCAGCCACTCGAGCAATTGATCAGCAGCCTGAACATCATCGATTAGAGTGGTAAGCCGGGGCAGCTCGATGCGCTCTTGGTTGGCTAGGAGCAGCGCTTCGTTGGCAAGACTGGCGGGGAGAGTCCAATCTTGACCATCGAGGAACAGCCGATTTTGGGCGTCATTTTCGACTTGCAACACCTTCAGTCCTCCGATCCGCTGTAGTGTTGCTTCGGCATCGTGCGCCTTGTGGAGCTCGGCAATGGTTAACGGCGTTTCCGGCGGCCACAACGCCAGCTCAAAGCGATTTTGGCTGAGCAGGGTGCCGAGTAGGGTGGGCCAGACGTCGGGATCGGCCACCATGTCGTTGACCAATCGTGCCATACCAGCCTGATGATGTTTGCTAACGCTGGCGGGATTGTCGGGCTCGCCGTCGCTGGTAAAGCGGGCTTGGCCCAGATCTTGGTCAATCAGGCTATCGGCCAAAGCGGAGATCAACTCCTGCTGACTGGGGGCACGAAAACCCACGGAGTAGGACAGCGAGGGGGAAAGAGTCTGACCGCTGTGGGGATACCCGGGAGGGATATAGAGAATATCTCCTGGATTCATCACCTCGTCGATGATGGGGGTAAAATCTTCCACCAGTGACATGCCTGAACTGCCCGTGCGAGGTGCATATTGACCGCGCGCGCCCACCTGCCAGCGGCGCTGGCCCTTGCCCTGAATGATGAACACGTCGTAGTTGTCGATGTGCGGCCCTACGCCGCCACCGGGCACGGAAAAAGAGGCCATCACATCGTCAAAACGCCAATTCGGCAGGAAACGGAAAGCCTGAGCCAGTGCCTGAGCTTCCGGTAAATAATGGTTGATGGCCTGTACCAGCAGTTGCCAATTTTCACTGCCCAGGCTGTCGTACTCTTCGCGTGGACCGGTTTCGCCGCGCCAACTGTCGCCGTCACGGATGACGATGCGGCTGGCGACGCCTTCTTCCAGCGCCAGACCGGCCAGTTCGTCGGGCTTAATCGGATCGGTGAAGTCGGTCAAGGCTTGTCGAAACAGAACGGGTTTGCGCTGCCAACAGCGCATGAGAAACGCGTCAATGTCGAGCTCGAGTCGGTAGGCCATGGGAGTTTCCTTCTTCCTTGTCATATTCGTTTGCCTTGCCGGGCGCAGCAAAAACAAAAACGCCGCCCGGACTGGAGTAGTCTGGGCGGCGTCTTATTGCATTAAGGTCGTGCCTTACAGTGACTCAACAAACTCAACGGCGCGGCCGATGTAGTTGGCTGGGGTCATCAGTTTCAGCTCGGCTTTGACGCTGTCTGGCATCTCCAGGCCATCGATGAAGTCGGCCATGATCTGCTGGTTGACGCGTTTGCCGCGGGTCAACTCTTTGAGCTTCTCGTACGGCTTTTCGATGCCGTAGCGACGCATCACGGTTTGGATCGGCTCGGCCAACAGCTCCCAGTTGCTGTCCAACTCGTTCAGCAGGCTCTGCTCGTTCACTTCCAGTTTGGAAATGCCCTTCATGGTCGCTTGATACGCGATCATGGAGTAGCCCACACCAACACCCAGGTTACGAATAACGGTGGAGTCGGTTAGATCGCGTTGCCAGCGGGAGATCGGCAGCTTGGCCGCTAGGTGCTGGAACAGGGCGTTCGCCAGACCCAGGTTGCCTTCGGAGTTTTCGAAGTCGATTGGGTTGACCTTGTGCGGCATGGTGGAGGAGCCGATCTCACCGGCAATGGTCTTTTGCTTGAAGTGACCCAGAGCGATGTAGCCCCATACATCACGATCGAAGTCGATCAGGATGGTGTTGAAGCGCGCCATGGCGTCGAACAACTCGGCGATGTAGTCGTGCGGTTCGATCTGGGTGGTCCATGGGTTCCAGGTCAGGCCTAAGCTGGTGACGAAGCGCTCGGACAGCTGGTGCCAGTCCACATCAGGGTAGGCGGACAAGTGGGCGTTGTAGTTACCGACGGCGCCGTTGATCTTACCCAGTAGCTGAACCTCGGAGATCTGCTTCACCTGACGCTGCAGACGAATGGCCACGTTGGCCATCTCTTTGCCCATGGTGGTGGGGGAGGCTGGCTGACCGTGGGTACGGGCCATCATCGGAATGCGAGCGTAACGCTTGGCCAGATCGAACATGGCGTCCACCAGCTGGTTCAGCTGAGGCAGGATCACCTGCTCACGGGCGTTGTGCAGCATCAGCGCATGGGACAGGTTGTTGATGTCCTCGGAGGTACAGGCGAAGTGAACAAACTCACCTACGGCCGCCAGCTCGGCGTTATCGGCAATACGTTCCTTGAGGAAGTACTCCACTGCCTTTACGTCGTGGTTGGTGGTGCGCTCGATCTCCTTTACGCGGGCCGCGTCGGCTTCGCTGAAGTTGTCGTTGATGGCATCCAGATGGGCCATTGCCGCTTCGCTAAAGCAAGGGACTTCGGCGATCTCTGGGCAGGTGGCCAGCAGTTTCAGCCAGGAAATTTCTACCTGAACGCGGTATTTAACCAAACCGAATTCACTGAAGATGCTGCGCAGTTCAACGGTGCGGCTGCCGTAGCGACCATCTACCGGAGAGATGGCGGTCAGGGCGGAAAGTTCCATGATGACTCCTTGAGAAGTGGGGTTGGTCATTTTTAGTTTTTTATGGCTTGCGCTGCAGTCTGAACCACGGCCTTGCGGGACAGCACTAAGTGGCGGCGTTTGCCACCGAGCTGGCGCCACAACACCGCTGCGCGGACGGCGGCAAGCAGTAGGGTACGAATTTTGTACTGATTCTGGGTTTGCTGCAGCTGCATCGGCGTGCCGACCACTTGGATCCGGGCGCCGAGCGGGCTGATCACGTCGGAATAGACCGAGGCCAGATTGGACAATACCTGCTCATCGGTGACATCAAAGTGGGCGGTCTGGCGCTTCACCTGGGTTAAGCGTTCGGCCAAGGTGTTCATCGCGGCCGGTTTCTTCGCCAGCTTGCGCTCCAGCGCAAGGACACCAACGAGGTAGCGGGTCAGATCAACGTCTTTACGCTGACTGTCGCCGAGTTGGTCGACGATCACCTGATAGCCTTCACTCAGATCGGAATCGGCAAACACCTCTTCTGGGGATTGGGGATCGGTCACTAAGATCGATTGCACGCTCCCTTTGAGCATGTCTGTGTCACTTTGGCCGTGACGAGCAATTTCACGCACTTGATGCACGGCTTGGCAGATCCCTGCGAAAGCCATAATGCGCAGACGGTCTTGTTGACTCATTAACAGTCCTGTTGTTAGCGGATAACGCTTTCGATGACGCCGCCACCGAGGCAGATCTCATCGTGATAGAAGACGGCGGATTGGCCCGGAGTCACCGAGCTGACCGGTTGATGGAAACGCACTTCCAACTCGCCATTGGCGGTTGGCGTCACGGTACATGGCACGTCCTGTTGGCGGTAGCGGGTTTTGACGGTGAGCTCGGTCGTTTGTTGCGGCCCTTGGCGATCAACGAAGTGCAGCTGAGAGACCATCATGCCGTTGGAGAACAGGCGTGGGTGATCCGCGCCTTGGCCGACGATCAGAACATTGCGCTCCACGTCTTTGTCGACCACATACCAAGGCTGATCACCGGCGTCCTTCATGCCTCCGATCCGCAGGCCCTTACGCTGACCTAGGGTGTGGTACATCAGACCGTCGTGCTGGCCGATCACTTCGCCCTCTGGCGTTTCGATGTTGCCGGGCTGGGCGGGCAGATATTTGGCCAGGAAGTCCTTGAACTTACGCTCACCGATAAAGCAGATCCCGGTGCTGTCTTTCTTACCTGCAGTGATCAGTCCTTGCTCTTCGGCGATACGACGAACCTCAGGTTTTTCCAGCTCACCGACAGGGAACAGCGTTTGAGCGACCTGATCTTCCCCTAAGGTGTAGAGGAAGTAGCTTTGATCTTTGTTGTTGTCGAGCCCGCGCAGCATCTCAACGCGACCATCTTGGTTGTCGCGGCGGCGCACATAGTGTCCGGTGGCGATGTAGTCGGCATCCAGCGCTTCGGCGGCAAACTCGAGGAAGGCTTTGAACTTGATCTCTTTGTTGCACAGGATATCCGGGTTAGGCGTGCGGCCCGCTTTGTACTCGGCCAGAAAATACTCGAAGACATTGTCCCAGTACTCGGCCGCGAAGTTGACGCTGTGCAGTTCGATGCCCAACTTATCGCATACCGCTTGGGCGTCCGCGAGATCCGTCGCTGCTGCGCAGTACTCATCGGAGTCATCCTCTTCCCAGTTCTTCATGAACAGGCCTTCCACCTGATAACCCTGCTGGAGCAGGAGGTAGGCGGATACGGAAGAGTCGACACCGCCGGACATGCCGACGATTACCTTTTTATTGCGGTTTTCAGACATAAGAAATGGGCTTCGCTGTCAAACATAAGAGAAATTTGGGCCAGCATTCTAACATGGAGTGCACCACTGTCGCTATGTTGGTCAAGCGCGTATGAGTCGGTTGTGCAAAGCCTGTTCGATTGGGCTGATCTGGCCTCGTATAACATCATGAATTGACTGGAGTACCAGCGGCCCCCGCAGGGGCAGTTGCCGCGTTTGGATCTGCGCTAGGCTGAGCCAGTGGCAGGCATCGATCTGTGGATCTTGTGGCTGAGTCGGATGGATACCCGTGGTTTGGCAGGCGAAGGTAAAGCGGATGAAAGGGGTTTGATCGGCGGCGATGAATTGATAGACATTCACGAAGCCATCTGGGGTGAGATCCAGGCCGGTTTCCTCCTGGATCTCGCGCTGACAAGCACTCAGCAAGGTTTCATTGGGCTCTAGGTGGCCAGCGGGTTGATTGAAGACCCGCTGGCCGTCGATCCGCTCTTCCACCAGCAGAAACTGGCTTTGGTAATGGATCACGCAAGCGACGGTGACATGAGGCAGAAACCGTCGTGTCATGGTTAGAGTTCCCGGTATTGGCCCAACTCGAGGCCGTCGAGGGTCCAGTTGCCGATCCGGTAGCGGATCAGCCGTAGGGTGGGGTGGCCGATATGCGCGGTCATGCGGCGCACTTGTCGGTTGCGTCCTTCTGTCAGGGTGATCTCAAGCCAGCTCGTGGGAATGTTCTTACGTTCACGGATCGGTGGGACGCGCTGCCACAACCAGCTCGGCGCCTCGACCTTACGGATCTTAGCGGGCAAGGTGGGGCCATCTTTTAGCGTCACGCCGGCACACAGCTGTCGAATGGCTTCGTTGCTGGGCTCACCCTCGATCTGTGCATAGTAGGTTTTGCTGGTCTTTTTGCCAGGTTGGGTGAGTTTGGCTTGCAGTTGTCCATCGTTGGTCAATAAGACCAACCCTTCGGAGTCCCGATCAAGCCGGCCCGCAGGGTAGATCCCACTGATAGGAACAAAGTCCGCTAAGGTTTGCCGACCTTGACCATCGGTAAATTGAGTGAGGACGTCGAACGGCTTATTGACCAACACGACTTTCTTCGGTCCGGCCTGGGGTTTTGGGGTGGCTCGACCACTGTGTTTATGATGGCTTGGTCTGGTCTGACCACTACCTGATCTATTTCTCTGATGCATAACGTTATTTTATCCCGAGCTGGTCCAAGAGGACTAGCTCATTATGGCATTTCGCTCAGAGTGTGATTGATCTATCATGAGCGCCGCGAAATTCTAACAAAAACAAAACACGAAAGTTTGCATCAACGGGAACAGGTAAAAAGGACACGCATTGTTATGTCGAAGATCATCTACACCCACACGGACGAAGCTCCAGCACTGGCCACCCATTCACTGTTGCCTATCGTCAACGCGTTTACTACCGCGGCGCAGATCCAAGTCGAGACACGGGATATCTCTCTGGCCGGGCGGATCATCGCGAACTTCCCTGAAGGGCTGACCGAAGCCCAGCGGATCGAGGATGCCTTGGCCGAGTTGGGCGAATTGGCGAAGACGCCGGACGCCAACATCATTAAGCTGCCCAATATCTCCGCATCGATCCCCCAGTTGAATGCGGCCATCGCCGAGTTACAGGCACACGGCTATGATTTGCCAAATTTCCCGGAAGAGCCGAGAAACGCGCAAGAGCAGGCAGTGAAAGCGCGTTACTCTAAGGTGTTGGGCTCAGCGGTAAACCCGGTCTTACGCGAAGGCAATTCTGATCGTCGCGTGGCACAAGCGGTAAAACAGTATGCGCAGGCAAATCCACACAGCATGGGCGCTTGGTCACGGGACTCCAAGTCTCACGTTGCCCATATGACGGATGGCGATTTTTACGGCAGTGAGCGATCCTATCTGTCCTCCGCCGTCGATGACGTCAAAATCGAGTTTGTGGCGGCGGATGGTACGGTCACGGAACTGAAAGCCTCAACGCCTTTGCAGGCCGGTGAGCTGATCGATGCGTCTTGCATGAGCAGTGCCGCGTTGAAAGCCTTTTTTGCCGAGCAGATCGCGGACGCGAAAGCGCAGGGGGTGCTGTTTTCCTTGCACCTGAAAGCCACCATGATGAAGGTCTCCGATCCCATCATGTTCGGCTACTGTGTTGAAACCTTTTTTGCCGATGTCTTCGCCAAGCACGGTGAGAGGTTTGCCGAGTTGGGCGTGGATCCGAGCAACGGCTTAGGCGATGTCTATGCCAAGATCGCGACACTGCCAGCGGCGCAAAAGGCCGAGATAGAAGCGGACTTGCAAGCGGCCTACGACAATGGCCCGGCACTGGCGATGGTCAATTCTCACAAAGGGATCACCAACCTGCACGTGCCCAGCGATGTGATCATCGATGCCTCCATGCCGGCGATGATCCGCGCGTCCGGTCAGATGTGGAACTGGAACGATGAGCAACAGGACACCAAGGCGGTGATCCCCGATCGCTGCTATGCCGGTGTGTTCGACGAAACCATCAAGTTCTGCCAAGTGCATGGCGCGTTCGATCCGGTCACCATGGGTAACGTGTCTAACGTGGGGTTGATGGCGCAAAAAGCGCAGGAGTATGGCTCGCACGACAAGACCTTTAAGATCGCTGAGGCTGGTACCGTTCGCGTGGTCAATCAGGCGGGTGACGTGGTGATGTCGCATGCGGTTGCAGCGGGTGATATCTGGCGCATGTGCCAAACCAAGGATGCACCGATCAAGGATTGGGTCAAGCTGGCGGTTAATCGCGCCAAAGCCACCGGCAACCCTGCGATATTCTGGCTCGATGAGAGCCGTGCCCATGACGCGAACCTGATCGCCAAGGTGGATCTGTACCTCAAAGATCACGATACCAATGGCATCATCATCAAGGTGCTATCGCCGGTCGAAGCGGTCCGCTATACCCTAGATCGGGTGCATGCGGGTCAGGATACCATTTCTGTGACCGGTAACGTGTTGCGTGACTATCTGACCGATCTTTTCCCTATCTTAGAGCTGGGTACCTCGGCGAAGATGCTGTCGATCGTGCCGTTATTGGCCGGTGGCGGTCTGTTTGAGACCGGGGCAGGCGGATCGGCACCCAAGCACGTCGAGCAGTTCGTCAATGAAAACCACTTGCGCTGGGATTCCTTAGGAGAGTTCTTGGCTATCGCGGTGTCGCTGGAGGATCTGGCCGCGAAGACGGGCAATCAGCAAGCTAAGGTGCTCGCCAGTGCGATGAACGTGGCCAACAGTAAATTCCTCGAGAACAATAAGTCGCCCTCTCGTAAGACCGGTGAGTTGGACAATCGGGGAAGCCATTTCTATCTGGCGATGTATTGGGCCCAGGTGCTGGCGGCGCAGACGGATGAGCCGCAGTTGCAGGCGTTGTTTGCCCCGTTGGCTGAAGCCTTGACCGAGAATGAAGCGGCGATCGTGGCCGAGCTGAACGCGGTACAAGGCCAGCCGGTAGAGATCGGTGGCTATTATCATGCCGATCCGGCCCTGATCAGCCAGGCGATGCGGCCAAGCGCTACATTTAATCATGTGCTTGAAGCCTTTCTCGCGTCGACGCTTGAGGTGATCCGGATCACTGAGTCTGCGTGATCCCACTCTTGAGATAGGATGAAGAAACCGCTGACTAGTCAGCGGTTTTTTGTCGCTAGCGAGGAGATTAAAAGCTAGGTACTCTAAAGGAGTCTCAGTGTGAGATAAGGATCCGAACGCGCGATCAGGACACAAGGAGTGCTCAATGGAATCAAAGATCCAACGGCCCACTGAAGGGCAAGTCATCGCTGTCTCTGAAAACGGCAGCTTGCAAGTCCCCAACCATCCCATCATCCCCTATATCGAAGGCGACGGCATCGGTATTGATGTGACTCCGCCCATGCGCAAGGTGCTCGACGCGGCGATTGAGAAGGCCTATGGCGGTGCGCGTCAGTTGCAGTGGATGGAGATCTACTGTGGTGAGAAGTCAACTCAGATCTATGGCGCGGACACCTGGTTGCCGCAAGAAACCCTTGATGCCGTGAAGGAATATAAAGTGGCGATCAAAGGGCCGCTGACCACGCCAGTGGGTGGCGGGATCCGTTCGCTGAACGTTGCGTTGCGTCAGGAACTCGATCTTTATGTGTGCTTGCGACCGGTGAGGTATTACCAAGGCACTCCGAGCCCGTTGAAGCAACCCGAGTTAACGGACATGGTGATCTTCCGGGAAAACAGCGAGGACATCTATGCTGGCGTTGAGTGGCAAGCGGGCACGGCAGAAGCGGATAAGGTGATCCGGTTTCTGACCGAGCAGATGGGCGCCACCAAGATCCGGTTTGAACAGGACTGCGGGATCGGCATCAAACCCATCTCCAAGCAAGGTACCGAACGTTTGGTGCGGGCGGCGCTGCAATACACTATCGATAACGATCGTGACTCGCTGACCTTGGTGCACAAGGGCAATATCATGAAGTTCACCGAAGGCGCGTTTAAGGACTTCGGTTATGCCTTGGCACAGTGTGAGTTTGGGGCAGAGCCGATCGACGGTGGCCCTTGGTGCGAGATGACCAACCCCAAAACCGGGAAGAAGATCGTGATCAAAGATGTGATCGCCGATGCATTCCTACAGCAGATCCTGTTGCGCCCGGCTGAGTATGACGTGATCGCCACCATGAACCTTAACGGGGACTACATCTCGGATGCGCTTGCCGCACAAGTCGGCGGGATCGGTATTGCGCCAGGGGCCAACATTGGCGATGGGGTTGCGCTGTTTGAGGCTACGCACGGCACCGCACCGAAATACGCCGGTCAGGACAAAGTGAATCCAGGTTCATTGATCTTGTCCGGCGAGATGATGCTGCGCCATCTAGGCTGGTTGGAAGCGGCCGATCTGATCGTGCAGGGCATGGAGTCGGCGATCGCAGCAAAAACGGTGACCTATGACTTCGAGCGCTTAATGGAGGGGGCGACGTTGTTGAGTTGCTCTGAGTTTGCCGACGCCATTATTGAGCATATGTGATGGCTAGAGTCGACGGCGATCCACAGCGGGGTTCGTCGGCTTGGCATGATGTAAAGATTGTGTGATCGAGCAAATAAAAAAGCAGACCAAGTGGTCTGCTTTTTTCTGGTCGATCGAAGCTACTTGTTCGCCGGTTGAATGTTGGATGCGTGCATGCCTTTCGGGCCTTTTTCCATACTAAACTGGACTTCCTGGCCTGCCTTTAGCGTCCGATACCCATCCATATCAATGGTTGAATAGTGCGCGAAGACATCTTCGCCACCCCCCTCAGGGCAGATGAATCCAAAACCTTTCGCATTATTAAACCACTTTACCGTTCCTTGAGCCATAACTCGACTTCCTTCTACTGAGTCCTTCCCATGTATCTTGTAATCGTTCCCTCGAGCCCCTATAACGTCAGATGAGAGGGAGGAAACGTGCAGCGTTCTTGCGCTGTACATTACCAATTAACAAAAGGATAACGCGGTAGTCAAGATTTAATTGCAACCGAGTTCAATCCATTACTTAGAGAGTGGCTAAGCTTTTGCTATGAGCAAGCAATTTGAAACGGAACAGGTCGTTGAGCGTGAGCAGCTAGAGCAGAAGGTCGAACCGCCGCGCCTGTATAAGGTGATCCTGAACAACGACGACTACACACCGATGGAGTTTGTCGTGGAAGTTTTAACCCGTTTTTTCAATTTAGATGAAGAAAAAGCGACAGAAGTGATGCTGACAGTCCATTATAAAGGGAAAGGTGTGTGTGGCGTATTCACGCTGGACATTGCTGAAACCAAAGCGGCTCAGGTAAACCGGTATGCCCGTGAAAATCAGCACCCGTTGCTGTGCTCCACTGAGCAGGCCTGATTGACGACTGTGGGGGAGAGGTAGCTATATGCTGAACAAAGACCTTGAAGTAACGCTGAATAATGCTTTTCAACAGGCAAGGCGTAACCGCCATGAATTTATGACGGTAGAGCATTTGCTACTGGCCCTGTTAGAGAACCCTTCTGCCAAAGAAGCACTGTTAGCGTGTGGCGCACGATTGGAATCCCTGCGCAATGAGGTCGAGGTCTTCATAGAGCAGACCACACCGCTTATCCCTGAAGATGATGGTGATCGCGAGACGCAACCGACGCTGGGCTTTCAACGGGTCCTGCAGCGAGCGGTGTTCCACGTTCAGAGCAGCGGTCGCAATGAAGTGTCGGGTGCCAATGTTTTGGTGGCGATTTTTTCTGAGCAGGAGTCTCAGGCGGTGTATCTGCTGCGTAAGTCCGATGTGACTCGGCTGGATGTGGTGAACTTTATTGCGCATGGTGTGGTTAAGCGAGATCAGAGTGAGCCGGATGTTGGCAGTGACGCCGAGTCCAATGACAGCCCTGGATTGGCGGTCGAGAAAGAGGATGAAGGCGGCAGTGATAAGCTGGAAAACTTTGCCAGCAACCTTAACAAGCAAGCCGCGGCGGGCCAGATCGATCCCTTGATCGGGCGCCAGCAGGAGGTTGAGCGAACCATCCAGGTCCTTTGTCGTCGACGCAAGAACAACCCTTTGCTGGTGGGCGAAGCCGGCGTGGGGAAAACCGCGATAGCCGAGGGGCTGGCGTACCGGATCACCCAGGACGATGTGCCAGATGTGATGGCAGACTGCACCATCTATAGCTTGGATATGGGTGCGCTCTTGGCGGGCACCAAATACCGAGGTGATTTTGAAAAGCGTTTCAAGTCGGTGCTGCGCCAGTTGCAGAAAGATCCCAACGCCATTTTGTTTATTGATGAGATCCATACCATCATCGGTGCAGGTGCGGCATCTGGCGGTATGATGGATGCCTCAAATCTGCTCAAGCCTCTCCTGTCCAGTGGTAAGTTGCGCTGCGTTGGCTCGACCACATATCAGGAGTATCAGGGGATCTTTGAAAAAGACCGGGCACTGGCACGTCGATTCCAAAAGATCGATGTGGTTGAGCCAAGCGTCGCCGAAACCACCCAGATCCTAATGGGGCTGAAGAGCCGCTACGAAGAGCACCATCAGGTGCGTTATACCCAATCGGCATTGAGTGCTGCATCGACCCTATCGGATAAGCACATCAATGAGCGTCAGTTGCCTGATAAGGCCATTGACGTCATCGATGAAGCGGGTGCGCGAATGGCGATGATGCCCACCTCAAAGCGTAAGAAGACCATCTCCGTTGCCGATATCGAGGAGATCGTCGCTAAGATCGCCCGGATCCCGGCGAAATCGGTATCCGCGACCGATAAAGAGGTGCTGGAAAACCTGGATCGCAATCTTAAGATGGTGGTGTTTGGGCAAGATCCGGCCATTGATGCACTGACGGCTGCGATCCGCCTGGCTCGCAGTGGCCTGGGTACCGAAGGCAAGCCGGTCGGCAATTTCCTGTTTGCGGGGCCGACCGGGGTTGGCAAGACCGAAGTCACGCAACAGCTAGCACGGCAAATGGGCGTCGAGTTGATCCGCTTTGATATGTCTGAGTATATGGAGCGCCATAGTGTTAGCCGCTTGGTTGGCGCGCCTCCGGGTTACGTCGGTTACGATCAAGGTGGTTTGCTGACCGATGCTGTGCTCAAGCATCCGCATTCTGTGGTGTTGATGGATGAGATCGAGAAGGCCCACCCGGATGTCTATAACTTGCTGTTGCAAGTGATGGATCACGGTACCTTAACCGACAACAATGGTCGTAAAGCGGATTTTCGCAATGTCATTCTAGTGATGACGACCAATGCCGGGGTACAGGAAACCATTCGGAAGTCGATCGGCTTCAAGCAGCAAGATCATAGCCATGATGCGATGAGTGAGATCAACCGGGTGTTTACGCCTGAATTCCGTAACCGGTTGGATGGCATTGTCTGGTTTAATCATCTGGATATGCAGGTGATCGCCAAGGTGGTTGATAAGTTCCTGGTCGAGCTACAAGCCCAACTGGACTCTCGCAGTGTGCACCTTGAGGTGACGGCCGAGGCAAGGGTTTGGTTGGCTGAGAAGGGCTATGATCGCAATATGGGCGCGCGTCCGATGGCGCGTGTGGTGCAGGAGCAGATCAAGAAGCCGATGGCGAACGAGATCTTGTTTGGTCAACTGCAGAAGGGCGGTACCGCTGTCATCGATATCAAAGACGGCGAGTTGACGTTTGATTATCGCAGTGACAAGACCCCGGTTACGAGCTAAAGGGGAGAGGGTGAGCCGTTGTGATGGCGGCTCACGCTTGGCCTTGTGCCAGAGACACAAAAAAACCCGGCAGAAGCCGGGTTTTTTTGTGTGGGACGACCGAAATTAGCGGGCGCGGAACACAATACGACCTTTAGTCAGATCGTATGGAGTCAGCGCAACGGTCACTTGGTCACCGGTCAGAATACGGATGTAGTGTTTACGCATCTTACCGGAAATGTGGGCGGTAACCACATGTCCGTTTTCCAGTTCCACTCGGAACATGGTGTTAGGCAGAGTCTCAAGGACGGTGCCTTGCATCTCGATACTGTCTTCTTTTGCCATCGAGCAAATCATCCCATTATGTAATAAAAAAATCGCGCGTATCATGCCCCAAAAGCGCTGCGCTGTAAAGCATTCAACGCGGGCAGGGCACCCAGCCTTGCTCGCTAAATTGTTCTGCTGGTTGAAAATGCCGCTTATAGGCCATCTTAGGGCACTGGTCTATTTGGTATCCCAAGTATAGGTGCTGACGATTTAATTGTTGGGCCAATGCAATTTGCGCCAACACGGCCCGTGTTCCCAGTGATCGCGCAGCCAGATCGGGGTGGAAAAAGGTGTAAGTGGCGGAAAGGGAGTCGCTCAAGAGATCTGTAACGGCGACCAGCACCAATTCGTCGTCGAGCCAGGCCTCTAGAAACAGGATCTCCAACCAGGGGCAGAGCAGGAACCGATCGAATTGCTCGTCTGAGGGCGGGAACATACTGCCCTCACGATGACGCTCGCTGATGTAGTGGTGGTAAAGTGTGCGGTGATAGCTCTGTGGTCGCAGGGTCGCCCGCCATTGCAGATCTTGGTTCTTATTGATGATCCGTCTTTGCGACGCTGAGGCTTTAAATCGACCGACCGGCACACGCAGTGGCACACAGGCATCGCACTGTTGGCAGTGCGGGCGGTAGATCTGATCGCCAGAGCGGCGAAAACCCAGCGCCAACAGTTGGCCAAATTGGTTGACGTCGACGGGATCGCAATTGACCAGCAGTTGCTCTTGTTGATCGGGTAGGTAGCTGCAGGGGAATGTAGCGCTGATCCCCAATTTGAGATGACGAATGTCAGACATCAAATCGTCCCTCGGTTTGCCAATGGGCCCAATCAACGCGTTTATCTCTCAGTTCGGCGAGTTGATGGAGAAAGGTGTCGCGGCTGATACTTTTGGCACCGAGGGACAGCAGGTGAGGGTTGATGATCTGCGCGTCGATCATCTCGACACCCAGTCGTTGGCACTCAATGGCCAGCGCCCAAAACGCGGCCTTAGAGGCGTCCGTGCGGATGTGGAACATGGACTCACCACAAAATACCCCGCCGACAGAGACACCATACAGGCCGCCTATCAGGGTGTTTTGCTCCCACACCTCGATGGAGTGTGCCAAGTTGAGTCGGTGTAGGTTGAGGTAGGCCTGGCGCATTGGTGGGCAGATCCAGGTGCTGTTGTCGCTTGCTCTGGGCCCGGCACAGTGGGCAATGACCTGTTCAAATGCCTGGTTGACCGTGTAGTGCCAGCCTAGGCGGCGGGCACGCTTGCGGGTCGAGCGTGACGGGGTGATCCCATCCGGGGCAAATACCGCTCGCGGATCGGGACTCCACCAAAGGATAGGATCGCCGTCGTTAAACCAAGGGAAGATCCCATGGCGGTAGGCTTGCAATAAACGCGAGGGGGAAAGATCCCCGCCAATCGCCAACAAACCATTGGGCTCCTCCAGCGCTTGGCCGGGGGAGGGGAATGCAGCGTCTTGGTGATCTAGGTACTGTACGGCGTTGAGCATGGTACTCTAACAATTCAAGTAACGAACCGATCCGTGATTGGATCATTAACCCTGAGAGGATGACATGGCGATGAAACCTTTGTCGATACTCTTGCTGGCCATGATGTTATGTGGGCCTGCTGTCGCTAAGTATAACCGCAATCAGGCGGTCCCTGTGGAGCAGGTGGTCTACGCAGATGTCGAGTCCGTGCGTGAGATCACCCGAGAAGAGTTGGTTGAGGATAGAAACCGGGGTTGGAAGGTGTTTGGCGGTGCCGTGCTCGGTGGTGTGATAGGGCATCAGTTTGGCAGTGGCTCGGGTCAGGATGTGGCGACCGTGCTGGGGACGTTGGCCGGGGCGGGGATCGCCAATAACCGTTCCCCCGCCTATCGAACTCAGTCTTATCAGTTGATTGAGATGATGGTGATGTCGGAGCAGGGCGAGCGGGTGATGGTGGTGCAGGACTTTGACCCGGGCATGCGATTTCGTGCCGGTGATAAGGTTCGCCTTGTTTATCTCCAAGGTGGGCAGGTGCGAGTCGATAAGGCCTATTGAGTGATGGACGGAGTGGCCAGCTAGCCACTCCGTCGTGGATCTAGTCAGCGATCAAGCGGCCCTGCTCCATTGTCAGTACGCGATCCATTTGGGCTAGGGCAGCCGGTTTATGGGTGATATACAACAAGGTTCGCTCAGGCCGATGCGTCAACAGACAGTCAATGATCTCCTGCTCGGTGGCGTCGTCCAAACCCTCTGTCGGTTCATCCAGCAGCAAGAGATTGGCCGGATGCAACAGGGCGCGAGCGATCCCGATCCGGCGGCGTTCTCCGCCTGATAGCTGCCGGCCACCTTCCCCCAGCCACTGGGTGAGGCCTTGGCCCTGCAGCAGCGATCCAAGCTGTACCTGTTGCAGTACCGTTTTGAGCTGCTGCTCGCTGGCGTGGGGACAAGCTAAGCGGAGATTGTTGGCTAGGGAGTCATTAAAGATATGGACGCGTTGGCTCACTAGGCAGATCTGTTGACGCAGCGCGCTTTGCTGATAGCTTGCGATAGGCTGGCCGTTGAGGAGGATCTCTCCTTGCTGCGCTTGCGCCTCACGACAGATGAGTTGCAATAGGGTGGATTTGCCGCAGCCGGTTTTGCCGATCAAGGCTACCTTCTCGCCAGGGCTGAGTTGTAGTGAGAGCTGATCCACTGCGGGATCCAGCGCCCCCGGATAGCGATACTGCAGCGCCGATAAGGTGAGTCGGCCCTGCTCCTGCTGCACTGAACGCTCGCCAAAGCGGAGGCTCTGTGTATGGTGCAGGATGGGGTTGAGGCGACGGGCAGCGGCCAAGGTATGGCTTAGATGCTGGAATGCGGTAGCGACCGGATTAAGCGCCTCAAAACTGGCCAGGGTGGCAAACACGACGAGGGCCAACAATGGGCCTGGCGGACCCGTCACTGACAACTCTTGGTAGGCCAGGGCTAGCATCAGCAACAACAGCCAGCCGTTGAGGCAAACTAATAGACCTTGTGAGATCCCGGTCAGGCTGGCCATGCGCCGTTGCGCCTGGATCAGTCTCTGCTCGGTTGCCATCGCTCGCTGGCGGTGGCTGGACTCCGCGCCGTAGATCATCAGCTCAGTCTGGCTGTCGAGGTAGGATACCAGCTCCAATCGATATTGGTGTTGCTGCTGACTCAACTGCTCACCGGGGCGGCGGCCGAGGAAATAGAACAGCGGTGGCAGCAACAGCAGTAAGCACAGCAAAACGGCCCCCAACAGCAGGCCGAGTGCTGGCGAGACCCAATACATCAGTGCTGAGACGGCCAGGATCGCCACGGTGCCCGCGACGACCGGCGTGATCAGCCGTAGATAGAGGTGATCAAGCGCATCCACATCCGCAACCATACGGTTGAGCACGTCCGCATCGCGCAGTCCGGCTAACGTGTCCGGCGACAGTGGCCCCAGGCGCCGGAAGAACCAGCTGCGTAACGTCGTGAGGAGACGAAAGGTCGCGTCATGGCTGACAACGCGCTCTGCCCAGCGCGCGGCGGTACGGAGCATTGAGAGGCCCCGCACCCCACCTGCGGGCAGCATATAGTTAAAATCCGCGCTACGGCTGATCACCAAGCCGGCTACCGCACTGGCGGCGATAAACCAGCCAGACAAGGAGAGCAGCCCGATGCTGGCGAGTAGGGTCAGCAGGGATAACAAGGTGCCTGCGGCGAGGCGTTGCCAGTGTTGCCGAAACAGTCGAAGAAACGGGCGCAGTTCATGCATGGTGGTTGGCTCCGGCCGAGGGGAGTTGCAGCCATAGATCGGCACTGTGCAACTGCTGCTGACGGTGGCTGATCAGGACAGTGGTTCGTCCTTGACGGAACTGCTCTAACGATTGTTGGATCAAGCGTTCACTGTCTTGATCTAGGCTGGCGCTGGGCTCGTCAAGTAGCAGCACGGGTGCCGGTTTGAGTAAGGCTCTGGCCAGAGCCAGGCGTTGCGCTTGGCCGACGGACAGGCCACCAGCGCGGTCGCTAATGGGGTAGTCAAGCCCACCGGGCAGGCGCTGAACAAACTCATCGGCGTGGGCAAGTTGGATAGCGGTTTGCAGTTGACTGCGATCCGCTAACGGGGCCGCGAGTCGAAGGTTGTCTGCGATGGAGCCGTACTGCAGCTGCGGATTTTGGCCGAGCCAGGTGAGATTTGCGTGCAAGTGTTGGCGATCCAGCTCTCTGATCTCAGTCCCATTCGCGGTCAGGGAGCCTCGGTAGGGCAGCAGGCCCATGATGGCGTTCATGATCGAGGTTTTACCGCTGCCGGTTGGTCCGGCCAATGCCAGAGTCTGCCCGGCGGGCAGGGTGAAGGAGACCGGTGAGCACAGCGGGGTGCCATCCAAGGCGGTCACCACCAGATCTTTGGCGGCAAGGCTGACGTCAGCCCCATTCAGAGTCTGTTGACCTTGAGCGGGCACCGGGGTTTCCATCAGCTTACGCAGATCGTCGGCAGCGCCGACAGCTTCGGCTTTGGCGTGATAATAGGTACCCAGATCGCGAAACGGTTGAAAGAAGTCCGGCGCGAGGATCAGTACCAGCAAGCCACTAAAGAGGCTGATCCCATAGCCATAGTGGCCAAAGTTCAGTTCGCCTAGGTAGCTAAAGCCAAAGTAGACCGCGATCACGGCAATGGAGATCGAGGCAAAGAACTCGAGCACGGCCGAGGACAGAAAGGCCATCTTGAGCACTTCCATGGTGCGCTGGCGGAACTGCTCTGAGGCGTGATCCATCTTGTCTGCTTCACGTTCGAGTTGGTCGAACAGTCGTATGGTTGATAAGCCCTTGAGTCGGTCGAGGAAGTGACCAGAGAGCCGGGCGAGCGCGAGAAAGTTACGTTTGTTGGCGTCCGCTGCCCCCATGCCGACCAGCGCCATGAACAAGATCGTTAACGGCGCGGTAACGATGAAGATCAATGCCGACGCCCAGTTGAGCGGCAGAACCACCAGCAAGATCGTCAGTGGGATCATCGCAACCAATCGCATCTGCACAAGGTACTTGGCGTAAAATTCTTGCACCTTCTCGACCTGCTCTAACAACAAACTGCTCCAGGCTCCGGTCGCTTGGCGCTGGACAAATGCTGGGCCCAGTTGATGGATCTGCTCGAGCAAGCCCTGACGCAGGTGTTGGCGTACCGCGGCACCGGCCTGAAAGCCGGAGTACTCCTTGCCCCAAAGCAGGGCGGCACGAAGCGGGAAGAGCAGCGCGAGCAGGGCGAGGTGTGGGTGGAAGTCACTGAGATCGGCATGCTCGATGATCAAGCCATGCAGGAGTTCGGCCAGAAGCCAGGCTTGGCCGATCAGCAGGAGTGCATTGGCGTAGCCCAGTATGAGTGTCAGATTGATCCAGCGTTTGCCGGCATGCGCTCCTTGGCGGAGCCAATCCAGGCTGAGGCGTTCGGTATTTTTATCCATACAACAAAAAGGGGCCGTGTGGGGCCCCTTAACAGATCCTATTGCTTATTGTTCCGCCAGGGCGTCGAGGAAGCGCTCAGCATCAAGCGCGGCCATGCAGCCGGTACCGGCTGAAGTGATGGCTTGACGGTAGATATGGTCCATCACATCGCCGGCAGCAAAGACGCCGGGGATCGAGGTTTGGGTGGCGTTGCCTTCCAGTCCACTGTTGACCTTGATGTAGCCATTATTCATTACCAGTTGATCTTTGAAGATCTCGGTATTGGGGCTGTGCCCAATGGCGATAAACACGCCGTCGACGTTCAACTGCTCGGTGGCGTCGCTTTGCGTGTGCTTGATGCGGGCGCCGGTAACGCCCATAGCATCGCCCAAAACCTCATCCAGGACGCGGTCGGTATGCAGAATGATGTTGCCATTTTCGACCTTGTCCATCAGGCGTTTGACTAGGATCTTTTCCGCCCGGAAGCTATCGCGACGGTGGATCAGGTGCACCTCTGAGGCGATATTGGCGAGGTACAACGCTTCTTCCACCGCGGTATTGCCGCCACCGACCACGGCGACCGGTTTGTTGCGGTAGAAAAAGCCATCACAGGTGGCGCAGGCTGACACCCCTTTGCCCTTAAAGGCTTCTTCCGACTCCAGTCCAAGGTACATTGCACTGGCACCGGTTGCGATGATCAGGGCATCGCAGGTGTATTCACGGCTGTCCCCTTTGAGACGAAACGGGCGGTTTGCCAAATCGACTTCATTGATGTGATCAAACAGGATCTCGGTCTCGAAGCGCTCCGCATGCTGATGCATTCGCTCCATTAACGCTGGCCCCGTTAGATCGGCGGCATCGCCGGGCCAATTTTCCACTTCCGTGGTGGTGGTGAGCTGTCCGCCTTGCTGCATCCCGGTGACCAATACTGGGTTGAGGTTGGCTCGGGCGGCGTAGACTGCGGCGGTGTATCCGGCAGGGCCTGATCCCAAGATCAACAGTTGGCTATGTTTGACTGCGCTCATCTGTTACTCCGAGTTATAAGTTCGCGTTGCGGCGATTGTATGTAAAAGGCATACCAAAAGAAACGGGAGCTGCCGCTCCCGTTTGTTCTGATCTATCGATTGCCTCAGTCTGCTTTTATCAGTTGATAAGGGTCGTGATATTTGTAGCCTAATGCCTCGGCCACTTCGGGACAGGTGATCTTGCCGTCGAGCACGTTCAGTCCTTTCATCAAGTGCGGATCATCCAGTAGGGCACGGGCAACCCCCTTATCGGCCAGGTTGATGATAAAGGGCAGGGTGGCATTGTTGAGGGCGAAGGTAGAGGTTCTTGGCACGGCCCCTGGCATGTTGGCGACACAGTAATGGACAACGTCGTCAACCAGGTAGACCGGATCTTGGTGGGTGGTGGCTTTGGACGTTTCGACGCAGCCACCTTGGTCAATGGCGACATCCACAATGGCAGCCCCGGATTTCATTTGCCGGATATGCTCTCGTGTGACCAACTTCGGCGCGGCAGCCCCAGGGATCAGCACCCCGCCGATCACCAGATCGGCATTGATCACGTGTTGCTCCAACGCTTCGGCGGTTGAATAGATCACCTTGGCGCGGTTCTCGAACTGATGATTCAACTCACGCAAGACGTTTACGTTGCGATCCAGGATAGTGACGTCGGCGCCCATGCCAACCGCCATCAATGCGGCGTTACGTCCCACCATGCCGCCGCCGATCACCACGACCTTGGCCGGCTCAACGCCCGGTACACCGCCGAGCAGCATGCCGCGGCCTTGATGGGATTTTTCCAGTGCTTGGGCACCCGCCTGGATCGACATGCGTCCTGCGACTTCGGACATCGGAGCAAGTAGAGGTAGACCTCCGTGTTGATCGGTGACCGTTTCATAAGCGATACAAGTAGCGCCACTTTGAACTAATTCGACAGTTTGTTCTGGGTCGGGCGCGAGGTGAAGGTAGGTAAACAGCAGTTGTTGCGGGCGTAACATTGCGCGTTCGACCGCTTGGGGTTCCTTTACCTTGACGATCATCTCGGCGTGTTTGAACACGGCTTGGGCGTCAGGGAGGATCTCCGCGCCGGCATCGATGTAATCCTGATCAGTACAGCCTATTCCCAGTCCTGCTTGCGTTTCTACGAACACTTGATGGCCGCGCAGGGCCAACTCACGAACACTGGCGGGCACCATACCCACCCGGTATTCGTGGTTTTTGATCTCCTTGGGTACACCGATAATCATTGTTATGTCCGCCTCCAATCTGCGTTATTAACGATTTGCTGACCTGTGAAAACATTTGTGATGTTTTACTTGGCCTTAGCATCAAAAGTAGTATATTCTGCGACTGGGAGCATTTCCCTCACTTTATTTGGGTGCAAATGGATGAAAATCCCGCTAGAGACGGGAATTAAAGGAAGTTAATATGGCATATAACAAGAAAAAGCCGTTAAAAGAACTGGATAGGATCGACCGTAACATCTTGAATGAACTGCAGCGAGATGGCCGTATCTCCAACGTTGAGCTGTCCAAGCGAGTCGGTCTCAGTCCTACTCCGTGCTTGGAGCGGGTGAAGCGTTTGGAGCGTCAAGGCTTTATCCTCGGCTACACCGCTCAGGTGAACCCGCACTATCTGGGAGCATCACTGCTGGTTTATGTCGAGATCTCTTTGAATCGTGATTCGCCAGATGTGTTTGATGAATTCAACAAGGCTGTAATGGGACTGGAAGACGTTCAGGAATGCCATCTGGTCTCTGGTGATTTTGATTATCTGTTAAAAACCCGAGTCAGCGATATGACGGCCTACCGTCGCTTGCTGTCGGAAACGCTGTTGAAGCTCCCTTCGGTCAAAGACACCCGAACCTATGTTGTCATGGAAGAAGTAAAGCAGACCAGCCGGGTTCAAATCGCCTCGACCGCACTCGCTTAAACCTTAAATCGGTTGAGCGAAAAAAACGAAAAGTGCCCAGTGTGGCACTTTTTTGTTGCTTCAATGAACGACCGCAAGCCGTAACCATGCATCTGTCCAGTGGGTTTGCTAAGGTAGCGTCACTTATCCTATTTTTGAGAATTGAGGGCGCCATTGTTCATGACCAAGCTTGAACCGTTGAGTGGTTGGCAACGATTGTTGGAAGGCGGGTTGATCCTGACGACGCTGGCGGCATTGTTCACCTTGTTCTCATTGGCGACTTACCATCCGGCAGATCCTGGCTGGAGCACTGTGGCCTGGGACGGCGATGTGCGCAATGCCATGGGGTTGGTCGGGGCGTGGATCGCCGATGTCTTGTTGTTTGTGTTTGGGATCACGGCATTTGTGATCCCCTTTGTGGTCGCCATTGTCGGTTGGCTAGCGTTCCATCAGGCCTACCAGCTCACCGAGATCGATTACTTTTCTGTGGGCCTGCGCTTGATCGGCTTTTTGCTGACGGTATTGAGTTTTGCCACGTTGGCGTCACTTAATGCCGATGATATCCATTATTTCTCTGCCGGTGGCGTTTTAGGTGATGTGATCGCCTCGGCCATGCTCCCTGTCTTTAATCTGATCGGCACGACTCTTATTCTGCTGTGTTTTATCGCCGCGGGTTTTACCTTGATGACCGGATTAAGCTGGCTGACCATCGCCGAGTGGGTGGGCGCCGGAGTGATCGCATTGGTGCTGGCCCTGGCCCGATTGCCACAGCGGCTAAGTGAAGCGCGGGAAGACAGCGAGGATACCCGTGGCTTTATGGAGGTGTTCGAGCGATTCAAGGCACCCAAACCGCAGCAAAACGAGCCAACCAGTGATGACGTCGCTTTGGCACCGCGCGGCAATGATGCCTCACAGCAGCATGAGCCCGCCCCGCCAGCAACGTCGGAGCGGGTCGAACCATCGGTTGGCGCGGTCGAGCCGGTGCTGACGCCGCCTTGGCAGGCCGACGATATCGAGCAAAATACGCTCGAGCCTTATCTCGAACAAGCGGTCAATCAGGCGCGCCAACGTCAGGGCAAGGCTCCGATCGTCCCAGCTGCTGCCGTGACCCCCATGCCAACCTTGGAGCTGCTTGATCGTCCCAACAAATCGGAGGACCCCATCAGTCGTGAAGAGCTGGATGGGATAGGCCGGTTGGTCGAGGCCAAACTGAAGGATTTTAATATCGACGCGACGGTCGTGGATGTGCATCCAGGGCCGGTGATCACGCGATTCGAACTTGATCTCGCTCCTGGGGTCAAAGTCTCCAAGATCACGAACTTAGCCAAAGATCTGGCACGGGCGCTGTCCGCCGTGAGTGTGCGCGTGGTTGAGGTGATCCCGGGGAAATCGGTGATCGGACTTGAGTTGCCGAATAAACATCGCGAGATCGTGTATCTGCGCGATGTGTTTGCATCACCCAACTTTGCCGCTTCTGCGTCGAATCTCACCATGGTGTTGGGACAGGATATCTCCGGGCAAGCCGTGGTGGTGGATCTCGCCAAAATGCCCCATTTGCTGGTCGCCGGTACCACGGGCTCGGGCAAGTCGGTGGGGGTCAATGTGATGATCCTCAGCCTACTGTATAAATCGACGCCCGAAGATGTGCGGATGATCATGATCGATCCCAAGATGTTGGAGCTGTCGGTGTATGAGGGGATCCCTCATCTGCTCTGCGAAGTGGTGACCGACATGAAAGAGGCGTCCAATGCGCTACGTTGGTGCGTCGGCGAGATGGAACGACGGTACAAGTTGATGTCGGCGTTGGGCGTGCGCAACCTGAAGGGTTACAACGCCAAGATCCTCGAGGCGCAAGAGCGCGGTGAGCCGTTATTGGATCCGCTGTGGAAACCGGAGCAGGGCATGGAAAGCCAAGCGCCGGCGCTGGGTAAGCTGCCCTCGATCGTGGTGGTGGTGGACGAGTTTGCCGACATGATGATGATCGTCGGCAAGAAGGTGGAAGAGCTGATCGCCCGCATTGCACAAAAGGCGCGGGCGGCGGGGATCCACCTGATCCTAGCCACGCAGCGGCCGTCTGTGGATGTGATCACCGGATTGATCAAGGCGAATATCCCAACCCGGATCGCCTTTCAGGTCTCCAGCCGGGTGGACTCGAGAACCATTTTGGACCAACAAGGGGCCGAACAGCTACTCGGGCAGGGGGACATGTTGTACCTGCCACCGGGCACCGGCGTACCGATCCGGGTGCACGGCGCCTTTGTCGATGATCATGAGGTGCATAAAGTGGTGGCGGATTGGAGTACCCGTGCTAAGCCTCAGTATGTCGATGAGATCCTCTCCGGTGAGAGTGGCGGTGAGATGGTGCTCTTGCCCGGAGAGAATGGTGACAGCGACAGCGAAAAGGATCCGCTGTATGACGAAGCCGTACAGTTTGTGATTGAATCACGGCGCGCCTCGATCTCGAGTGTGCAACGTAAATTGAAGATCGGTTACAACCGAGCCGCCCGCTTAGTCGAGCAAATGCAAGAAAGCGGCTTGGTCAGTGCCCCAGGGCATAACGGTAATCGAGAAGTTTTGGTACCAGGACCAACAAATTGATGAAAAAGATCTGTGCTGCGCTGTTAATAAGCAGCGGCATTCCGTTCGCGATGGCGCAAGCGGATGACACCGACGTGCTCAAACTGAGATTGGCACAACTGCCACAGTTTGAGGCTCAGTTTAACCAGCAAGCGTTCGACTTTGATAACAATCTGGTGCAGCAAAGCGCTGGACACGTTGCACTGCAGGCGCCCTTGAAGTTTGTCTGGGAGCAGCGGGATCCCGAGCCACTTCAGCTGATCTCCGATGGCGAAGCGGTGTGGTTTTACGATCCCTATGTTGAACAGGTGACGGTGAGCAACGTGGATGATGCGATCAGCCAGACACCATTGTCCCTGTTGTCGTCTCAGGATCCGGCGATCTGGGCTCGATGGAATGTGGTGCAAGCCCAAGAGTGCTTCACCCTGACCGATACTCAGGCGAGTGATGTCCAGATGCAGGTCTGCTTTAACGATGAGGTGATCTCCAAGCTGCAGTTGGTGGATGCACAGGGCACGCGAACCACCATGTTACTGACGGACTTCACCACCGAGCTGGCCCAGTCCAGCCAGTTCCATTTCACGCCACCGGAAGGCACCTATATCGACGATCAGCGCCATCAATGAGCAGCTTAAGCTTTAATTTTGGCCCGGACTTTCGCCCACTGGCGGCGAGGATGCGGCCGAGGGATCTGCAGGAGTACATTGGCCAAAGTCATCTGTTGGCACCGGGAAAACCACTACGGCAAGCTTTGGAAGCGGGCCGGGCGCATTCGATGTTGTTGTGGGGGCCGCCAGGCACCGGCAAAACCACTTTGGCTGAGCTGGTTGCCAGCCACTGTAACGCGCATGTGGAGCGGATCTCGGCGGTCACCTCAGGTGTAAAGGAGATCCGAGCCTCCATCGAGAAGGCCAAGGAGATCGCTCAGACCCACGGACGGCAAACCCTGTTGTTCGTGGATGAGGTACATCGCTTTAATAAGAGTCAGCAGGACGCCTTCTTGCCTCATATTGAGGATGGCACGGTGATCTTCATCGGGGCGACGACGGAGAACCCTTCGTTTGAGATCAACAACGCACTGTTATCTCGTGCGCGTGTCCACCTGATCAAACGGTTAACCCATGAAGAGATCGGCCAGATCTTGGCGCAAGCCATGGCTGATCCGCAGCGGGGATTTGGCAAAACTGAGCTGGTGCTGCCAACAGAGGTTGAGGATGCCTTGGCACGACATGTTGACGGTGACGCGCGTCGGGCGCTCAATTTACTGGAATTGATGGCCGAACTGTGTGGCAACGGCGAGATGACGTTGGAGCACCTGGCGGAGGTTGCAGGCGAGCCGGTCGCACGGTTTGATAATAAGGGGGATCAATTTTACGATCTGATCTCCGCCGTGCATAAGTCGGTCCGCGGCAGTGATCCCGATGCAGCGCTGTACTGGTATGCACGGATCTTGGCCGGTGGCGGCGATCCCCTCTATGTCGCTCGACGATTGCTGGCGATCGCCTCTGAGGATGTCGGCAATGCCGATCCGCGCGGCATGGACGTGGCCCTGAATGCCTGGGATTGTTTTCATCGTGTCGGCCCTGCAGAAGGAGAGCGCGCGATCGCTCAGGCGTTGGTCTACCTGGCCTGCGCACCGAAGAGCAATGCGGTTTACCGGGCGTTTTCGGCGGCTAAACAGTTGGCCCGAGATACGGCGGATCTGGATGTGCCGGTGCATTTGAGAAACGCACCGACGGCCCTGCTGAAGTCGATGGGGCATGGTGATGACTATCGTTACGCTCATGACGAGCCGGGTGCATACGCGGCCGGGGAGGTGTATCTGCCCCCATCGCTGCAAGGAACTCGGCTTTATCAGCCGACTGAACGTGGCCTGGAGAAAAAAATCTCTGAAAAATTAAGATATTTGAGTCACCTCAATCAAACGAGCGAGAAAAAAAGGTATGAATAACCTGCTTGCGGTCGCCTGTGGCGGCGCAATCGGTGCAACAATGCGCTACGGGGTATCAATTCTTGCGATCCGCCTATTCGGAACAGGCTTTCCGTTTGGTACACTGCTGGTTAATTGCGTAGGCTCTTTTGCGATGGGTTATCTGTATGCCCTGACCATGATGGCTTCTCTGTCTCCTGGGTTAAAAGCCTTTATCGGAGTCGGGATGCTGGGAGCCTTGACCACCTTTTCCACTTTTTCCAATGAAACTGTATTGATGATGCAGAGCGGTGAGTGGATAAAGGCCCTGATGAACGTGTTGTTGAACGTGACGCTGTGCCTCGGCATGGTGTATCTCGGTCAACAACTGGTCACTTCACACAGCTGATAAAAAGAGCGATATGTTAGACAGCAAATTCCTGCGCGCCGAACTGGCGCAAACCGCTGTTAACGTTGAGATTTTCTAACTGTGTCCGTTCGCGGGAGTATACGCACTCGCTCAGCCGGGTACAAGATAGGTACAAAACTGGTACAGCTTTGTGCGCTCTATAGCACCTCGTCGTGAGCTAGAATTTGCCGGTCGACGAAGCCTCAGTTCTACATGCAATTTTCATTTGGTGTACACATGGAAAACTATGAAAACCTGAGCAAGATGACACTGGATGAGCTGAAGGGAAAGTATGATGCTCTATCCGGCAATACCGTTCCTGGGTTGAGTTTCTATAGAGAAGAAATCGCCCGGAGAGAGTCATCTGAGCAAAGCACCGAAATGCACAGAATGACGAAGAGCATGAAAAACATGACGGCCGCAATATTAGTCATGACTGTTGTGAATGTGTTTGCTGTCATTGTTCAGTTTTGGCACTGAAACTCGACACTGCTTTGACTCAGGTAGCCGTAGTTAAGCCGCGTTACCACATTTATGGGGCATAGTCGTTCACAGGTGTTACCCCTTTAGTCCTTCCTTTCAAGTCTCCGCACAGTTGCTCCACAGTTTCGAATGTATGAGAGCAGAGCAATCTCAATCAATACCAAAACCAACAGATACCAGTTGGACGAAGGAGACATCCCAGAAGGGTTGCTTTGGTATCTATTGGTTTAAGTACTGGCTTATGCCTCTGGCGGTGGCTCCGGCGGGACATACCCCAGTGCCATAGCTACGCCGAGGAAATAGTCCTGCAGCTCACTCTCGGCAGCGTCGGATAGTGCAGAGCTGTTCAGGCCCTTGGTCAGTACGCTCTCGACTGCGGTGGCAATGCCTGCGGCAGCGTACAGCCCTTGGTCGAATGGGTCTTGCAGGGCTGCTGCAGTACGCAGCTTCTCGCGCTCTTGTTTCAGTTCTTGGATGTTCAGGGACATACGTCCTCCTTAGTGTTGTTGTGGTTCGGTTTGGTTTGCGGCCAAGGTATTGGCTTTGCGGTGCTCCCGGCGAAGCATGCGCAGAATGGCGTCTTCGGTCGGTGAGTCTGGAGTAAGCACGGTCTGCTTGAGCTGTTGGTGCTCCTTTACCAGTTCGGTAATACCTGCGGCGTGCTGGCGTACTTTCTTGCGCTGCAGTTCGATGCTGTCATGCTGGGCCAGCAGTTCGTCACAGACCTCGGCACCACTTGCCAGCAGGTCTCGCAGGGCTTCGAGCTGGCTACGCTGGTTCCGGATTGTGCTGATGTTCGTCTGCAGGTCACCCCGGCTCAGGATGCCGCGAACGGCTGGCAGGCTATCCAGTGCGTCGAATGCCTTGGCTGTCATGATGGTTGGCACCTGCGGGGTGTACCGTTGGCGCTGTGCAATCTCTGCCTCAATGCTCTGCAGCTCTTGCAGGTCAAGGTCGTACTGCTCGACGTCCAAGCGTTCGAAGTAATCGAGGCGTTGCTCAACTCGGGCCTGTGCTTCGGCTTCTGCCTTGGCGCGAGCTGAAACGATGGTCTGCGCGGTAGCGCCGGGGGTGTCAGAGCGTTGGCTCATTCCTGTTACTGCCATATCACTGGTCTCCTGGTAGTTCGTGTGAAGGGGTATCGGTCGGGGTGTCCGGTACGGGCGTGAGCAGTTCCGCAACGAGCAGCTGCTCCTCCTCGGTCCGGCATGCTTCCAGCGCCTCGGCTAACTTGATTGCATCCGTCCAAGTGTCCGGGTTCAGCTTGGCGGCAGGCATCAGTACATACCTCCGTGTTGCCGACGCAGCTCTGCGTACGCCTTGCCCGAGGGCAGGTTGTGCCGCATCGGCTTGCCCTGATGGATTCTGTCAGCGTTCAGCTCAGCTCGGCGGATAGCCTGCTGTTGTTGCATCTCGGTTTGCCCTCGGAGCATCAACTCGGCGATGCTGCAATCTGGGTCGTGCGTTAGTACTTCTTCGTAGTGCTTCATGGTCTTTCTCCAGGTGTCAGAGTGTGGTGTGTTGGTACTGTGAGTCCGGCAGCCAACCGGCTTTCAGGACCGCTGCGGTGTCAATGCGCTTTACTCGCAGTCCGCGTTGCAGTTGACTGAGCTTTGTTGCAGCATGCATGCGGTGCTGGCGTTGCGTACTGGCGTCAGCCTTGGCGCGTTTCGTTGCTTCCCGACTCTGCGTGAGGTTTCCGCTGAGGGAGCGAATGCGGATGCCACGAGTCTTGAGCTCGGCCTTGGCCTCTAGGAGCTTGCGCTCTAGCTCGGCAATCTTCTTGGCCTTGTCTTCGTGGTCAATCAGGGCTTGCACAGCCCCAATCAGGTCGTCTTTTGACATTCTGTTTGCTCCTGTTCTTTCTTCTGTTGTGGTTGTTCCCAACCGGTATGCGCACCGGCTCTGGCTGCTCTGAGGTGCGGGGTTTCGTCGGCGAGCTTGAGCAAGTCTCTCAACTGCATGTCGCCAGTCTGGAAGGCAAGGACGCCCATCAAGTGGAAGTCGTCATAGATGCAGCGCTTTGCTCTTTGCTCGGCGCGCTGGTACTTCTGGCGAAGTGTCATACCGTTCGGAAACGGGACGTCGAGCATACTGATTCGGGGTTTGGGCATACTGACTCCTTAAAATTCAGGTACTAAAAAGCCACCGCTGAGGGTGGCTGCTTATGCTGGTGGGACAAGGGTGGGACATTGAATGTCCCATAAAATGCCCTATTCTCCTTATGTATATACATACATAGAGAAGAACTGGTTAGCTGTTCAGGTAGCGACTAATGGTCTTCCTGTTAACCTTTAGATGCTCAGCGATACGATTAACGGCCCAGCCCTGAGACTTCAGAGCGATAGCTTGCGCCTTTCGCTCTGCTGCCTGACCACCCGCTGATACAACGTCACCCTCAACGGTACCCATACGAGCCTCAAGCTCAGCGATACGCTGCTCTGCTTCCCGTTGTCGTGCCTCCATAGCATTGAACTTGTCGATGATGCTTTTACGTTGGGCGAGTTTATTCAGTGCTGAGTTCATAGTGCTGTTGATAACGTCGGCTTTGTCTGAGCGGGTCATGATTCCTAGTCTCTTGGCGTCTTGTTGGGTGCAGTGCTGTTCGGTTTCATTCAGAGCACGTTTAATCCGTCCCCTGTGCTGCTTGTGCTTAATCTTGGATACCCACTCGGGGCAACGCTCGAACTTCTTAATGCAGGCGTTCATAGCCTCGCTTGCGGTCAGTCCGTCGAGCACTTCGGAGACCATGAACGTGACCTCATCTTGAGTGAAGCGTTCAACCTTGTAGCCAATGCGTTTCAGTTCAGCAACTAGCTCCCGTTGTGCTTCTTTTTGTTTCAGGTAGCACCGACGGGCTGCATCTTGCGGTGCGCTGCCATCGACACCAGTAGCGGTGATGCCGCAGGCACGGTTAACTACTTCGGTACTGACGCCGTATTGTTTGGCGATGAAAGCAATATCCGGTTTCATGGCGTACAGGTTGCGCATGCTCGCAGCGTACGGGTGCTCTTTGGAGTGTTCGTTCTGGGTTGTCTGTTCAGCCTGCATTGTTCCTCCTGGTCGATGCTGGATAGTGATACGACCAAGCAGGAGCCAGTCCCCCGAAAGCAGAGTTGTCTGCACTCAGTCGGGTTTTGGGCTGGCTTTTACATAGATGGTCACACGGGGATGGGTGTGTCATTTGACACAGGATGGATGGGGTAGAGCGGAGAGGTTGGGTTGTCTGGTTCTACCTGTAAGTGGTCCCTAATTCCGGAACTCTGAAGCCCCTGTCCGTATAGTAAGGGACAATTACAGGCCCCTTATCCCCATAGTGTGTAGTAAATGAGGCAGCAGAAGCTCCCCGAAACTCTTGTCCATATACTGTGTAGTAATTACGGGGTTCCTCTCCATATAGTGAGTTGCAATTCGAGAGGGGCAAAAATTCCACAATCCAGATTTAGATTTGCGGTCAGTACCGACAGCTACGTTTTCTGCAGCCGTTTCACGGTCGCAGGACTGATGCCCAATTGCTCCGCCGTCTTGGCAATACTCAACCCACTAGCACGCAGTTCCCGTACCTGTTCAGGAGTGGCGGCTGCTTTTGGTCTGCCCATGTGCTTGCCTGCAGCCTTCGCCGCTGCAATACCTTCGAGTTGCCGCTCCTTAATTAGCTCCCGCTCCATCTGAGCAACAGCAGCCAAGATACTCAGCACACCCTTCTGTGCCGCTGACATCGTGCCGCTGAACGTCAGTCCCTCCTTGTGGAAGACAATGCTGACGCCCTTGCTGGTCAACTCCTCAACGATACTCACAGCATCGCCAGCACCGGACCGGCATACACGGTCAAGACTGTGCACGTTCAGGGTGTCACCCTTTCGGCAGTGCCTAATAGCTGCCTGCAGCTCTGGACGGTCTTTCGTCTTGGCGCTGGTCTTTTCCTCGAACACTGTGTCGAGGTGCACACCGTCGAGCTGACGGGCTGTGTTCTGCTGTGCGGTACTGACTCGAATGTATCCTACTTGCTCTGACATACGGCTCTCTGATTTGGCTCTGCAATCGCCACCCTGTGGCTCAAAAGGTCTCTGAGCTTTCATTCTGCACTGGCTCATAACTAGGAACCAGACCTTTAGAGCTAGAGCGTGAGCTATGTGTCAAAAGATATACTTTTGAGCCAAAGCCTGAACTACCTTCCGAGCGTTGTTGAACGGCTGGATGTGCTTGTTTGTGGTTGGCTTAGTGTGGCTATAGCAGGACAGGATGCATATCAGAAGCACCATCTCAGGCATGCTGGAAGGGCTCCAATGGGAAAGGAGGGTAACGCACTGAACTGCCGGAAGGAATCGCTCTCAGGGCCGTGCAGGGAGGACTATGGGGGACATCTGGGCGCGGTGCTAACGTGATACCCCCACGGAATTCTAAGTCACTTTTTAGAGTTGTATGCTCAGACTTGGATGACACTCGATAGCGATGTAGCATGTTGAATCAGACACTTAGACAAGGAAGCGGTTAGAATCAATGTCCCAAGATAAGACCAATAAGCCACGGGTATTCATAGCATCTTCTAGCGAGGCGCTGCAGGAGGTTCGTGCGTTACATGCCAATCTGGAATACGACGCGGAGTTAACGAACTGGACGCACCTCTTTGATTTGTCTCAAACAGCCATCGAGACGCTGGAGACTTTACCTCAGCGCTTTGACTTTGGAATATTTTTGTTCACTCCCGATGACGTTGTGAAGTTCCGAGATACCGAAGTGAGCAAAGCTAGAGACAACGTGGTTTTCGAGCTTGGGCTTTTCATTGGGAGTCTTGGGCGCGAGCGATGTTTTATCGTACAACCTCGGGACAGTGATTTGCAGCTTCCATCAGACCTTGCAGGAATAACACCTGCGACATACAACCCCGACCGAAGTGATGAACTGGAGTCTGAGTTATTTACCGTCTGTGGCAAGCTGGCTAAAGCCATGGCAAAGACCCAGAAGACACGACCGAAGCGTCAGCTCAAGGTGCCGAACTTAACTTTTGAGTACATAGAAAGCGAGGTTAGTGACCTTGAACATTTAGTTTTGGGGGAACTGCTCACCTCACTCACTGAAGACTGTCCCAAGTCTGCATGGGAAATCACTCGGGCGCTTTGCGGCAATGGTCGTCAGGTTCAAGGTTTTAATCCGAACCCGGCACGGTCAAAACAGTACAACGAACCAGCGGTTCACCTAGCACTGCTTACGTTATGCAACCTCAACCTTGTATCAAAGAAGTGGCATGAAGACATGCAAGGTAACGAGTACCTGGGTTTCTTCCTGACAGAGCAGGGGACTGATTACATTCTCGCGAACAAGGCGAAAATTGAGTCCCTGCTGTGTGAAGATGATTGGGCCTTCTAGAAAACGCGACCCGCTGCCAGCTTCCTCAAGTCGATGTTGGTAGCGGGTGGTTAGTACGGCAGCAACTGTATCTGTTCGCGCATCTGCTCAACCGTGCTGCGCTTCCGGTAAATCTTCTCTGTGGTTCCCGACTGCTCATGCCCAACGATGTCCTTGATGATGTCGGGGCGTGCGTCAGCACGGTACAGCTCGGTGATAAAGGTGTGCCGTAGGACGTGAAAGGTCTCGCCAATGGCATCGCGGTATTTATAACTGAACCAACGCACCACGACGTTCCGCTTGGAGTTCAAAGTCCGGCCTTGCACCTCCGGCCAGAGAGTACGCACCTGCGCATCTTTTCCTGAGAGTTTACTCTGTGCTGTGATAACGCCTTCGACGTACTCGATGAACTCCTGCTCAATCTGCGGCGGGATAGGGATAGTCCTTCGACTGGTCTCATTCTTGACCTGCTGCCCGTCACCGTCAGTGATGCGAATCGTTCGGGCCTGCAGGTCTACATCGTCAGTCCTGAGCTGCGCGATTTCACCAACCCTTGCCCCCGTGTACATGCCGAGCAAGGGGATGAACTTCTCGTGCCCTGTGTCGGCGTTGGCAGTGGCTTTCAGCAGGTTCAGTTCCCGCATATCCAGACTTTTGCGCTGCTTTCCTTTGGCGGCACGGATACGAAGACCATCCCATACGTTCTTGTCGGTGTAATCCTGATTGACCATCCAGCGCCAGAATGCACCCATGTTGCTCATCTGCTGGTTCACGGTGCTGGTGCCGAGTGTTTTATCTGGGTCAGCGTCAGCGATGATTTCTTTAATGGTCTTGCCGTACCGAATGGACTTTGACCATCCCTGCGGCAGCTGCTGCATTAGGCTCCGGTACTCTCTCGCCAACGCCTTATCAAACACGGTGTTGGCTTTCAGCGCAGAGAGAAACGTCTTCTCAAACCCAGAGAAGTGATTGTCTTGCTGCACCTGTCCGGTAGTGCTGACACGCCACCGGCCATGCTTGATGTTCTCCGCTCGATACTCTTTCCAGTGCTTGCGTATGTCTCTGACGGTTAGGCCATGCGGCTGCACAGGAGGCGGTACAGGCACAGGTTCAGCGGGGGCAGGGGATTGCTGTGCAATAGGCTCTGGTGTGCTCACGGGTGTGCTGAGTAGTCCAGATAGAACGTCCCCGGTTCCCAGTAAGTTTCGTTTCAGCCGTACGAGTTCACGAACGAAACAGGCACGGACAGCTTCTCGCATCTCCTGCGGTGTCTTGTCAGGCATGCCGAGCTTCACCTCGGTAACGATGTGTTCAAGCAAGTGCTTGATGTGCTGGGTCGGTTCAATACCGAACTTGCTTAAAGAAATGGCGAATACTATCCCATCAGACAGGTGCGCCTTGATGTAGTCCTTGCTGTTTCTGTGATAAAGTGCTGACAATTCTAAATACTCTACTGGTACAGTTCTGGTACAGCGCACTCCGAATGATTCTTAAATCATCTAAGTGCTTGAAAGGACTACAGTTTTTCGAACTCAAAGAACTAAGAGCGATATGTTAGACAGCAAATTCCTGCGCGCCGAGCTGGCGCAAACTGCCGAGCGTTTGGCCACCCGTGGCTTCATTCTCGATGTATCCCGCCTGACTGATCTGGAAGAGCGTCGTAAGTCGCTGCAGGTTGAAACCGAGCAATTGCAGGCGGAACGTAACAGTCGCTCCAAGTCCATCGGTAAGGCGAAGGCACAGGGCGAGGATATTGCCCCGCTGCTGGCGGAAGTGTCCGATCTGGGCGATAAGCTGGACGCCCAAAAGGCGGAGCTGGCAGCGTTGCTGGTCGAGCTGGATGACATTGCGGCCGGTATCCCGAACCTGCCTGATGAGTCGGTTCCTGTGGGCGCAGACGAAGACGAAAACGTTGAAGTTGCCGTTTGGGGCGAGCCAAAGTCGTATGACTTTGAAGTGAAAGATCATGTTGATCTGGGCGAAGGGGTCAACGGCATTGATTTCGCGATGGCGGCGAAGTTGTCTGGCGCCCGTTTCGTAGTCATGCGCGGTCAGATCGCGCGGATGCACCGTGCACTGGCGCAATTCATGCTCGATCTGCACACTACCGAGCACGGTTACAGCGAGATGTATGTGCCGTATCTGGTTAATCCAGATAGCTTGCGTGGTACCGGTCAGCTGCCAAAATTTGGCGAGGATCTGTTCCACACCCAGCCGCTGTCCGAAGACAGCGAGCGGGTGCTGTCCCTGATCCCGACGGCAGAAGTGCCGCTGACCAACTTTGCTCGCGATGAGATCATCGATGAGGCGGATATGCCGGTTAAAATGACCGCCCATACGCCGTGTTTCCGCTCAGAGGCGGGCTCCTCAGGTCGCGATACCCGTGGTTTGATCCGTCAGCACCAGTTCGATAAAGTTGAGTTGGTTCAGCTAGTTAAGCCTGAGGATTCGATGGCGGCGCTGGAAGAGTTGACCGGTCACGCCGAGAAGGTACTGCAGTTGTTAGAGCTGCCTTACCGCAAGGTGGTTCTGTGTACGGGTGACATGGGCTTTGGCGCCTGCAAAACCTATGATCTGGAAGTTTGGGTACCGAGCCAGAGCAAGTACCGCGAGATCTCTTCGTGCTCCAACATGGGGGATTTCCAAGCGCGCCGTATGAAGGCCCGCTTCCGTCGCCCTGGCAGCAAGAAGCCCGAGCTGCTGCATACCTTGAATGGTTCTGGTTTGGCTGTCGGCCGTACCTTGGTGGCCATCCTAGAGAACTATCAGCGTGCCGACGGTACCATTGAGATCCCGCAAGTGCTGCGCCCTTACATGGGCGGTCATAGCCAGATCGGGTAAGTTTGGCCTGATCGCGGTCGAAGGGTGTGATCTCCGGCCGTCGCGCCAAAACGCGAGATAGACGCTAAGTGCGATAAGAAGCTGGCTTTCGAGCTGGCTTTTTTGTGCGTATCGCAAAATACTGAGTTGAGTTATGTCCTCACACTATCCTTGTATTCTCAAGGTTTGCTTGCGCCTTAGTGTGGCTGAGCTAGCCTTTTGGGTAACGGATGTTTTTTGGGGATCTTCGACAAAATGCGCCAGGGACTGTGGCTCATTGTTCTGCTGCTGGGGCTAAATGGATGTGGCTCAATTCCAACAGAACAAACCGCTTTTACTTATCCCGCCTTGAACGGTGTGTGGCAATTTTCGCCGCTGGTGCACGATCCAACCGATCTGGCGCCCGTTCAGTCTCATTTTGATGCCAGTCATTGGCCGACGATCACGGTGCCTGGTAACTGGTATCCGCAAGGGTATGATCTCGCCGGCCGTCACTGGTACCGTCGCGCCTTTACCTTATCCCGCCTGCCAGACTCACCCAGTGAATTGGTGTTTGAGGGGGTGGATTACTCAGCACGGGTTTGGTTAAACGGCCATTTTCTCGGTCAGCATAGTGGATTCTTTGCGGCGTTTTCTTTCGAGGTATCGACCCAACTTCAACTCGGACAAAACTGGTTGGTGGTTGAAGTGGATAGTCCGTTGGAGCAGCAGGAGGATAAGGATTGGTCGTTGAATAAGCGGTTGATCAAAGGGGTGTTGAGTCACCATGATACTCGGCCCGGCGGCGCATGGAGTGAACGGGGGCAGGAGCAAAATACCGGCGGGATCTGGGGTGACGTCCGATTGCAGCCAAAGCCCCCCTTCGATGTGGCTGAGTTGCAGTGGCACAGTCAGGTTAATCAAAAGCAAACCCGGGCCAGCGTTGAGTTTGTCGTGGCTCAACCGATGAAGGCGCGGGGACAATGGCAGTTGGAGCTGATCTCTGGCTCGGATCGATCGGCTGTCGAGCGATACGTTTTCCCCGTGGTGACCAATGACGCCGGAGCACGGCTCTCCTTTTCGCTGCCATGGGCAGAACGTCGATTGTGGTGGCCACGTGAAATGGGCGAGGCGGCACTGTATGAGCTGTCGATCAGCTATGTCGAGGATGGTGTTCGAACCGAGGTGGCCCGCCGGCAGGTGGGCTTCCGAGAGATCTATTATGACGGCCAACGTGGTCAGTGGTTTATCAATCATCAACGGGTATTTTTACGCGGCACGAATTACATCCCAACCCTCTATCTGGCCAAAGCCAATGAGGCGCTGCTGGCCCATGATCTGGCGCTGATGGCACAGGCTAATGTCAATATCGTGCGCGTACATGCCATGGTGTTACCGCAACGGTTTTATCGGATGGCGGATCGCCTCGGCATGATGGTGTGGCAGGATTTTCCGCTGCAATGGGGCTATGTCGACGAGCCGAGCTTTACCCTGGAAGCCCAACGTCAGGCGAGGTTGCTCGTCAGCCAATTTGGTCATCACCCTTCCGTCGTCACTTGGTCTGGGCACAATGAACCGCCTTGGGATGCGGATTGGATGCAATATGTCTATTCGAATTATCAACCGGATCAAAACCGTGCACTGGACGAGCAGTTGTACCTGGCGTTTAAAACGGCGGATCCTAGCCGGCCTGTGTTCGCTGCCTCGTTGACCAAGGAACACCCCTGGCTTGGCTGGTATAGCGGGAGCTGGCAGGACTATGGTAAGCCGGCAAAGCAGGCGCTTATTACCGAGTACGGGGCGCAGGCATTGCCCGATCTGCCCGTGTGGGCGGGGGTGGTGGAGCTGACGGACGATCTGAGTTTGCCGGATGACTGGAGCCAATGGGAGTTTCATAACTTTCAGCGTAAGGAAACATTTGAGCTTGCTGGTGTTTCGGCCGGCAAGAATGTTGCGGAGCTGATTGATAACTCGCAAAAATACCAAGCTCGATTGATCCGCTACGCAGCGGAAAGCTTGCGACGGCAAAAATACCAACCGGTCGGTGCGATATTCCAGTTTATGTTAGTCGAGCATTGGCCTTCGGCGAATTGGGGGGTGTTGGATCATCGGCGCAACCCCAAACCTGGATATGAAGCGTTACAGACCGCGTACCAACCTGTGATGCCAAGCATCATGCACGAACAAGCCAGTTTTGCGCCCGAGCAATGGATTGAGCTGCCCGTGTATTTGCTCAATGATCTGCACCAAGACTACCTTGACGCTCGGTTAACGTTGCAGCTCTATCAAGGTGAAGACTTGGTGGCGCATCAGGAGCAGCGGGTCGATCTCATGGCCGACACCGTGCAGCAACTTGCCGACTTTGCCCCAGAGTCATTGCCAGCAGGACGTTATCAATTGCGGGCCGATCTCTACAGCGCGCAGCAGCGGCTACTTGGATATTCAAAATTTGAGTTTGAGGTGACACCATGAGACAGAAGTACGTTGTTTTATTGGCCTTGTTAGGCTTCGGTGCGGTTGCCGCCGATCCTCCGCCACCGGCGGTTGAGGGGAAGATCGCCGTGAATCAAGCTGGATACGTGCCTGGGGCCCACAATCGATTCTATCCGGAGCATGCTGGCACCATCCGTCTAGAGCGCGCAGATACTCAGGCAGTGGTGGCTGAGTTTCAGATCGATGAACCGGCCCTTGGTGATGAACTGCCAAATGCTCTAGAGCCGGGTTGGTATCGGTTGATCGGGGAGGGGCAGCAGTCGGTTCCTTTCCCTGTCGCGCAGCAGGTGCTGACGAAAACCATTGCAACCTTATTGCGGGCCTATCGCTTTCAACATGCGGGTGTGGCGCTGCACGATCCTTATACTGGGTTGATGCGACCGGCAGCCCATTTGCAAGACGGTGTATTGGCGCATGAAGATGAGATCAATCCACAAGGAACCGTCATCGACGGCCGGGGCGGGTGGTACGACGCGGGGGATTTTGGCAAATACGTTGCGACGACGGCGATCACCGCGGCACGGCTGATGGATGCCTCATCCGATCTGGAGTTGGCGGGTTACAGCACGGGTGATGCTGCGATGCCGGAGATGTTGTCAGAGGCACTGATCGGTTTGGACTGGCTTGGCCGGATGCAGCGCAGCGACGGGGCATTTTATCGCAAGATCGGTGGGGTAGCTTGGCCTCCGTTAGTTTCGCCTCATGAAGATACGCAGACGCGATTTGTTTATGGGATCTCGACGCCAGACAGTGCCAAGGCGGTCGCGGCATTGGCCCAGGCCAGTCGAGTATTCAAATTACGGGATCCTCTGCGGTCTGAGCGGTATTTGGCGCAGGCACAATTGGGCTGGCAGTGGCTTGAGCTACAGCCAGAGCAGATAATCGAGTGGCACGAAGGCGATGACGGCGGCTCAGGCCCCTATATGTATAACCAGTGGGACACCCAATCGAGCTTAGAGCATGATCGTGATGACCGCTTTTGGGCTGCGGTTGAACTGTACCTGTCGACGAAGCAGTCGAATTATCTGGACTATGCCAAGCGCAATTTGCCACAGCAGATCGCGATCTTTGAATGGAAGGATCCTTCGGTGCTTGGTTTATGGCACCTCCAGCAAAGTGGCGTGGAGCCGACCTTGTCGGCGTCGATCCGGCAGCAATTTTTGTCCCATTGTGATGGCTTAATGAAGTTGGGTGCCCAAGCTCCTTTTCAAATCAGTAATCAACGCTTTATCTGGGGCTCGAATAAGATGGTCGCAGAAGAGGGGGTGCTGTTTAGCTATTGTTATCGTCTAAACAGTGATCCTAACTACCTTGCGATGGCGTGGTCGCAGTGGCACTACTTGTTTGGTGCGAATCCGTTTGCGCAAAGCTATGTCACGGGCGTCGGGATCAAGCCGGTAAGGCAACTGCATCATATCTGGGGAAGGGCTGTGGGTGTCGTTCCACCCGGCATGATGGTCGGCGGTCCGAATCAGGACTCACAAGCCGGATTTGCGCCCAAAGGCGAAGGCATGCATAGCTATATCGACGATGCCCGAGATTACGCGGTGAATGAGTTTGCTATTGACTACAACGCCTCGGCATTGGGTCTCGCGAGCTTGTTGTATGGCACACAATACCAGCGTCACGCGGCAAAATGATCCTCCCACTGTTCGTTTCCGGTTTGTTGTGGGGGCTACCGTTAGAGCCGATAGCCGTGGGCAGGCAGGCTTGGGAACAGGGAAGGGTAACAGACGCTGCCGAGATTTGGATAAGCGCGGCCGGGCAGGGCGAGTCCGATGCCGTGCTCTTAACGGCACTGGCCGCCATTGCGTGCGATCAAGAGGGGAGGCCTTGCGCTCAGGGCTATTGGCTCGAGGTGAAGACAGAGATCAGTGCGCTGGGTGTCACTTGGCCAAGTTTTCGTCACCACCTGCACCAAACGTATGTCAGTCAGCAGCGTTGGTTGAACAATACTGGGAGTGGGCTAAGTCGCTCTGAGCGTCTCGCATGGGATCACATGCAGTGGATGGTGACTGAACTGGAGTTACTTCAGTTTGATGGACTTCATGAGGGCACCATCGAGGGCAGCGAGGCCGTCAAGGCTGATGATCGGCACACGTATCCCAGGTTTTACCCCGTGCTCGGTGGCTCTTGATGCGCCGATGTTACGGCGAGGGGCACCCTCCGAGTCTGTCACATCGTCGTGGCGTGCAAAATTCGCTTCGAGGCTGGGCCGCGAGGGAGGCTGAGCGTTGATTGCGCAGGTTTCCCCAAAGCTCATCACGTGCATTGGTTGTGACGTGGGGTTTCGCGTCACAACAGCATTCGCTGCACTGATGTGCACCAAAAGGCATGTGTTGACAGCCAGATAAGATTAAGACGATGGATAACGACAATCCTTTGCCGAGGTGGGTCATAACGGTTTCTCCCTCTGCACCGTAATTCGATTATAGACAAGGAGATCACAATGCAACGCAGGAAATGGCCATCGTTGAAAATATTATTTGCCGGTATGCCACGTCGTGTGATGGCAAGGGTCATGATGATGGCGGTGATCAGCATGTTTGGCTCGGGCGTGCTGTTTTTCTTGTTCTATGATCAATTGTTGGCCCAATTGGCTGAGCTACTGGCTTATCAACTGCTCCCTTCTGAAATGGCTATCGTTTCAGAACACTTACCATCTCTTCAAGCGGCGATGGTGGATTGGCTCGTAATCTTTATTGGTTTACAGCTGTTCATCTCTGGATTTGGCGGTTGGTGGCTGTGCCATAAGTTGGCTGGCCCGGTGTTGTCGATACGGCAGGCGTTAGAGCGGCTTGCCGCTGGCGATCTTGCGGCAGAAGTGACGCTGCGCGATGGTGATGAGATGATCGAGGTAGCGGAGGCAATTAATGATTGTACGGCTCGGATCCAGATCATGGTGATGGGGATGAAAGAGAATATTGCCGTATTGAAGCAGTCCGAACTCACGACTTACAATGCAGAGTTTCAATTGCGAATGGAGATGGTTGAACAGAATCTGGCTTGGTTTGAGACCGTCAATTATGAATTGGCTGACGAAGTCTCTTAGTCTTTGCTGCTTGGTCTTCGTGTCGATGACTCTTAATGCCATGTCATCAGAGCAGCTTGTTCAGAAGCAATACTTGGGTCTTTTAAATGACGCTGAGCGCCAGCAGGTGATCACGCGTCAAGACCAAGGCGACAACTGGCTTTTGCTCGCTGCGTTGGTGGCGGTCGATGAGCATCGTTGGGCACAGGGGATTGAGCTATTGCGACAATACCTGTCCCAGAATCCGTTTAGTGTACATCGGCTAAGGGCGCGGGCATTGCTGACCCAGATCCAAGCCTTTCAACAGGATCCTGCCCTAGGGGACTTTCTGCTGCTATTGCAGATGAGGCAGCGAGATCAAGTCGATTTAATGTACCACGCCATAGGGCGGATGCAGGCCAGTTACCCCCATTCGGTGTTGACAGAGAAAGCCCAGTTAGTGGCTGCTCATGCTGCGTTGGAACTGGAAAATAATCTTCCGGTTGCGATAGAGCGCTATCGGTCGTTAACCGAGCGCGCGAAGGAGGACGAACATAGGTTTGCCGCCTATTTGGGATTAGTGATGAGCTACCATCGTCAAGGGAGACTGGGTGAAGCAATGCAGGTCGCCGAGCAGTTCGAGGCACAACTGGAGCCGGGGTGGTTTGGTGGCGATGATCTGCAACGACGCGTTTGGCGGCAACGCCTGCAGTCGGCGACGGCGCTATTGAACCAAGAAGCGCCGGTGAAGCGGCCCATGATCTGGGGCACTGGCGCTCGACTTGACGTCGATTTGCCTGTCGGTAGTGGGCAAAACTACCAACCTTTGTGGCGGCATGCTCCGGTGCAGGCCGGTGTCCTGCAGGGAGTGACATTATGGATCACCCGGCATTCGGATTGGCGATGGTTACAGCCTGATCTGTTAAAGCTTGCCGTGCAAAAAGGCTACACACCCATGATCTCGCTTTGGTACTTCGGAGATGAGATCAGCCCCGAGTTTGTCACTGAACACTGGGATGCGTATCGAACGATGATAAGGCAACGGTTGATCCCATTGTTAAAAGATCTTCCCGAAGCCTATCTCTTACTCGAGCCTGAGTTTAATAAAAATGGCATAGAGCGTTGGCCTGAGTGGGGACGCCGGATGTCAGAAGTGATCGGTGAGATAAAGCGGGCTTTACCTGGAATAAAGGTTGGGATGGTACTGGGCGACTGGGATCCCATTGGGCAGTTCGCCAGCTATGAATCTGCGGCACCCGCAATAGAAGCCAGTGATTTTGTGGGGACCATGTTGATGATTGCCGGTTATACCGAGGCCATTCATTTTGATGCCGACTGGTCACCTTGGATCCGCGCGCAGCGTCTGGCTTTACAATTGCGACAGCGATTCAATAAGCCTTGGATGTTGGCCTATGTGGCGATCGCTTCCGAGCCGCAATGGCAGCGTAGGCAAGCGTTAGAGCTTGAAAAGTTAGAGCAATATTTACCTGCGCTTAAGCAGTATGGGTTATTTGCAATTAATTGGTTCTCCTTGGTGGATGATCCTGGCCAGCAGGGGTGGTTTGCCGATGCAGAACAAAGTTTCGGTTTACTAGATCGAAACTTTGAGCCTAAGCCCGCCGCACAAACTTGGCATCGACTTGCTTCTACGGATCCCAACGTAGTACCAGAGCTCATCCAGTGGCGGTTTGAACCAACGGCGCAAGGTATCGCCATTTCGGCACAATTGAGTCACAGAACGCGCTGGCAACTGACGCTCACTGATGGGCTGAGGGAGTGGCAATACCAGGGAGCAGCAACGCATATTGATCTGAACTGGAATGGCTATGGGCCGCAGGGGCAGCGTCCTATCGCAGTTAGCTTTACCTGGTCGTCCGGCCGGCGGGATGAGGTGACCGAATGGGTGTTTCAGCCTTCTCAAGGTCAGCAGGTTCTCAGCCAGTCAAAGGTGTTGCGGCAGTGGCAATCCACTTTGTTTGATTTGCCATCAAGACCAGCTGATCTTGCCGTGGTGCAATTGTATTTGTCCGAGCTGGAGCCGATTGATGACCAATTATTTGTTGGCTTACAGGATGCTGGCGGCGCAACAAGAATGGTACGGGCTGCCCCTTATTTGCAACGGGTTGCAGGCGGTTACGTGTTGGAGCTGCCCATTTCGGATCTGGCGCCCGGTTGGCGCCGATATCAATCGGGTGCCGGTTTTGAGTGGCGCTCAGAGCCCAAAGGGCGGGTGACGTTGAACCTACAGAACCAATCAAGTCATCCGGTTAGATTCCGTGCGGATAAGTTGATTTGGTATTAGGCGTATTAAGGCAGCTGAATGGGGTGACATTTGCCAGGAAGTTCAAATTCGTTAGCGCGCACCACTTCAAGTCGCGCACTGGAATATGGAGCCCCTAATAACTTGCCTTGTTGTTTGTATAGTAACGCCTTTAAGACCGTGGCATTGGTCGGCAAGGAGAGCGCCATTTCATAACCAGCACTTTGTTCGAATCGCCCTTCAAACCAACCTTTCTCAGGGTCATGCAGTGGTGAGATTAAGGACATTAATTCATCCGTATACTCGGTGTCCCACAAAGCCCACATGAGAAAGGCAGCCTTGACTGATAACAACGCCTTATTGTCATAAAAATCACCTTCATCAGTTTGAGATGCAAACAAGCTGCCCTGAGCCCAGATCGCGTCGTAGAGAAACCAAGGTGATCCGCTAAGAATGTGCTCAGCCCTTGCGGTATGGATAGCGTCTTGGCGCCAGCGCGCTTCTTGGATCCGGTATAACTGTTCGCTTTGTCGGGCTAAATCTAAGCGTGTGTGCGTCTTATCGCCTGAACTTACATCATCCCAACGATCCCAATTAAACTCGAGGCCCATATCAAAGAATGGCGTACTGACAAGCGGGTTTGGTACACCGTCAACGCGAGGATCACGGCCATCGACCAGCACTGGCATGCCATAGATATAAAAGACTTGATAAGGCTCCAAGACGTCCGCTTTCATAGGGTTAAACCCCCAGAGAGAGTAGCCATAGGCGGCGTACTCCTCGTAGCCTAGCCGACCATCCTGGGTTATCTGTATTGTATTATCTTGGCGATATCCACTTTGGATCTCGCCATCGGGGGTAAGCAAAGCGCAGAAGTCCCACCGTAGCAGGGCCTTGTCGATATACTCTCCATAGGGTGGGTAATAGCGTTTAAAAACATTTAGCCAAATAAGCAGTCGGCCCACTTCAAGACCGGACCAGCCGATCTCACCCGGCTCATTGGCATAATTCACCATGTCTGTGGTTTGGGTATGGTAAACCCGATTGGGTACCCGGTTATCAAAAAGGTCCATGGTGTTGAGAAAGTGCAGGACAGCTGAGAGTCGGCCATCAAACGCTAAGTGGTCCACCAAGCCGAGCTGATAGGCGACATGTAGGCTTGCCAGATATTCTGCGACGTTGCCCATAGTGGCAGTGGGGTAACCGTTGACCCCACCGACCAATCCGGTTTTCGGATCGGTGTTTTGGTCAATGTATTGCCATGCAATCGAGGCCCATTCGAGCTCCTCTTCGGTCAAGGCGCCATGACGTCCTTGCCAAAACCAGGAGCCGTTGGCAACTTTGTCGTAAGCCTGAGTCGCGCCATCGGAGATAAGCCCGCAGCCGCTGAGAGTTAGGCTAGCGACAAGTGCTGCAATTGTGGCGTGACGGTAAGCACTGTTGAAGATGTGGGCTGAACTCATCATTAAGCACCGCTTCCCAGCGGCTGGGTGGACGCCAAGGATGCTCGACAGCTAACTCACCCTGAACCTTATAGAGTAAGGAAGCCATCATGATCCCGTTATTATTAGAGGTATAGGTTTCTATTAACCCAGTACCGTTTTCATAGATCCCTTCATAAAAACCTTTTTCCGGGTTGTAGAGATCGGCAATGTGTTCAAACACAATATCTGTATAAGGTGTGTCCCACAAGACCCACATCCCCAAGGCACCCTTTAACGCCACTGCCGCATACTGTGGCAGGTACTCTCCTTTTTCAGAGATGGTGTTCCACGCATAGCCATCGGTATATATGGTGTCGTATACAAAGTAGGGCGCCTTGTCCAACTGATGCTCGGTGCGCGCGGTAATGATCCCTGTATCCATATAGCGAGCTTCTTGCACGGCGTAGATCCGTTGAGCGAAGTCCGCTACCCATTTTTGACTAAAATCCGTATCTTCAGAGGATGTATCCCATGGTTGATCCCAGCCAAACTCGATACCGTCAAGCACATAGCTCTCCGTAACGACATAGCTGTGTGCCACTAACTTACGGGGATCTCGGCTGTCGTAAGGGATGTCATACCCATACATGTTGATGACATCGTACGGCTCTGGTTTGGAGGCGCGTTCAGTGTGAAACCCCCAGAGTTGAAATCCTTTGGCGGCATACTCTTCGTAGCCTAACCGGCCTTCTTGCAGGTATTCTGTCGGTTCGCCAGGTCCGGCAAGGGCACCGAACATGGTGCCAAATTCGTCAACTACATGGCAAAAATTCCAGCGCAAGATCCCAGCATCAATGCCAGGCGCATGCTCAGGGTAGCGCTCTTTGATGATCCAAAGCCAAGTTAGGAAGCGGCCGATGTCGAGTGCTGAATAGCCGATCTCACCGGGTTGGTTTGCATAGTTTACCTTTGCTGCGGTAACCGTGTTGTATGCTTTATTCGGTACTTCGCCTCGATACAGATCCATGGTATTAAGGGTTTTGATAAATCGCACCATGCGTTCGTCGAACGTTTGTTTCTGAATGATCCCCAACTCACGGGCTGTAACCATACCGGCCAAATAGGATGCGGTATCCCATAGTGTGGTGGAAGGGTAGCCATCAACCGCATTCACCAGCCCGGTTGTCGGTTGGTAATTGTTCTCAAAATAGGTCCATGCTGTGCGAGCCATGTTCATCTCTCGCTCAGTCAAAGCTCCTCGCCGCGGTTGTGGTACCTCTACATGTGGTGGTATCGGCGCTTGGCGTTTGACACCATAACCATCACCGACCTCTACGTCCGGCAGATCAGCGCTAGGCGTGCTGATGGTAGAGCAGCTGGTCAGCCAAGCGACACAAGACAGGCTAATCAGAGTGCGCTGCATTATAACGATTCCTTCTGAGCCAAACGAACGGGATCTGACTGAGTGCCCGCACGAAGTAGTGGACCTTGTTCAATGTAAAGCAGGGACTCAAGAATGATGCCATTGGTATTGGCTGTCAGCGCCTTGTTGGTCTCATTCAGAGTTTCATAAAAACCGGAATACCAGCCTTTTTCTGGGTTAAATAAGGTACTGGCTTTGTCCATTAGCTTAAGGCTGTATGGGTCTCGGTAGAGTGCGTACCAGCCAAATGCAGCCTTGGTCGACAAGGTTCTGAATTCGGAGGCATCTTCGCCACTATCACTGATGGCATTCCAAGCTTTGCCATCGGCAAATACGGTGTTGTAGACAAAGTAGGGCGCTCTATCAATGTTGTCTTCACTGACGGCAGTGAGTGTTCCGGTACGGTCGTAACGCGATTTTTGGGCAGAATAGACCCGCCATGCGAATTCATGCGAGATCTTGTCCCAGCCAAACTCCAAGCCATCGAGAATATAGCTTTCACTCACCACGTAATTATGCGCTTTAAACCGTTTGGGATCTCGGCTGTCAGTGGGAACCTCGACACCTTCAATCTCCTTTAAGATCAAAAAGTCGGTGTAACGAAGTGCTTGCGCAACATCTTTACCCATTAGGTTCAGTGACTTCCCGGCGTACTCCTCGTACCCGATCCGGCCTTCCTGGACGTACAGGGTTTGCTCTTGCTCGACCGTGGCCCCATACAGCAGTGATTCTTGCAGCATGGGGTCAAGATCCCAACGGGACAATACACGGTTGACCTGATGGGTATAGGTGGGGTACTCCCAAACGAGAATGTTGAACGGTACCAGCAATCTGCCGATATCGATCGCCGACCAGCCTATCCCCCTTTCATTCGGCGTATTGTCGTAATTCACCATCGCAAGGCTGCGTGTGTCATACGCCTTATTGGGGAGTTGTTCATCAAAAAGAGGAAGTTGTGCCAGGCTAGCTAAAGCTGCCGACATTCTTTGGTTAAATTCGGTCTCATTAATGATGTCGAGCTTAGATGCAGCGATCAGCGCCATGAGATAAGACGAGGTATCCCACAATGTGGTTGACGGGTAGTCATTGACCGAATTGACGAGTCCGCTTGGCTGCGTGTTGTTCTCAAAATACTGCCATGCGGTCAATGCCCATTGTCGTTCTGCTTGGTTTAATGGCCTAGGTTCGTTACTCGGTATATCTGGGCTGTAGATCAAGTGTGTTACCAGATCATCGCGAAACTCTTGCTGCTCGATCGTGAAGACAAAACCGAAAGCGACAGTAAGCCCCAGCAAAAAGACAAAATGGTGACGTGCATGGAGCAGATTTTTTCGAAAAGACATCCGTGTCACTCCTGTTAAACGTTAACCGCTAAGGGCTCTTTATCACCCGTATCGGTTTGAGGCTCGGGCTCAGGACGCCAGAATGCAGATAGCACCATACCGGCCATGGCGACAATGTTATTCAAACACCAAAACGTATTTACGATCAGGCCACTGATATTGATATCACCATACCAGTTAAACTGATAGTTCATCCAGCCCCAGATTAACGCAATGGCAGTGACAAGCATGATGCCAAACTGTGGAAGCACTAAGTGGAAGAAGTTCCCTTCCTGACGATCCTTCGGTGTGCTGGGGAACTTGATCTGTTCACCTTTGACCACGGTCCAAATCGCTCTTAGGTTAACAGGGAAAAAGGCTAGGTAGTTGGACTTTCCTTTAAACCCACTGATCCCCCAGGTCGCCGACATGGCTGCCAATTCGTTGGTAATGATGAAGGGGATGAGATGTAGATAGAATTCTTGCGAGTATGCTGCGACGGGGGCAATACCGGAAAACAGATAAATAATCGGAGCCAGAAGGAACATAATATTCCATAGCGCACCAAAGTAACTCCATACGGTAGCCCCATACATCACACGTTGGGCGAAACTCATCCCTTTGCGAAAGACAGGGGAATCATGAGCGGCAATATCGATGGTGCCACCGGCATATTTAAAGCGTTGAACCATCCAGGTTTGCAGATCTTGTGGCGACAGCATCTTGGATTCGACATTGGGATGTAAAACGGACTTCCATACGCGGTCTTCATCCGAGTGCAATACGATGGAGGTGTATATGTCTTCGGATACATGGAATTTATAAGGTGTGAACTCGGTATCCAAGACCGTTTGTTGGATCATCATGTCTGATAATCCCTCATCGATATCTTGCTCTCCGGTTAACTTTCGAATGGCTTTATCCTGTTCTTGCCTTTGTTTTTCAATGCTTTCGGCGTAGCTCTTTAGTGCAGCTTCCATAACCGCTTCTCGGCGGTGGATGGAGCCAGCGCCACAGCAAAACGCAGCATTCGCCCAGTTACGCCGTCTTTGAATTACGTCGTAAAACATCTGGGGGCAGTTAACGTAGGGGTCGGAGCCTATGGTGACTGGGCCGTAGAGCCGCTCAACGAGGCGGCCGATGCTACGGCCTGCTGCGCCATAGCGTCTTTCGAGAGTGTGGGTCAGTGATTGACCTTCGGGCAGATCGAAAAACCACTGCGGCGTTTGTACCCAGGCAACATCCGGATCGCGAAAATATCCTAAGGTGTGGCGTAGGATAGTTGGGAAAGGTCGGGTATCGGCATCGCAAATGACGATGAAATCACCGTCGGTTTGTTCCATGGCATTGCGAAGGTTTCCGGCCTTGAACCCTTCATTGCTGTTTCTGGTGATGTAATTGACGCCCAACTCCTCAGCAAGTGCCTTCATCGCTGGGCGCCGGCCATCGTCTAAGATGTGGATCTTAATGTCTATTTTGTGGGGGTATTCGACTTTAAGTGCATCCACGATGCTGAGTTTGACTAACTCCTCTTCTTCATCGTAGCTCGGGAAGAACATATCGATCCGGATAGGCCGATCTTCACTCAGCTCGTGGTGAATGCATTGTTGTATGGTTTGGGGAGGGGAGCGCCGAGGGTAGTCTTTGACCTTCCAAAGATTGATGCTAAACAATACCAAGCCGATATAGGCGCATGTCTCCGCGAGGGCTAATGGTATAGCAAACCATAATGCCTCTGGATTTAAAGAGGAGGTCCAGCGCCATAGTATATACCAACCACCAATGACTAAGTTGACGGTGATGAAAAACTGCCACAGCAACTCGAGACCAGGATTGTACTTTAGTGGCTCTGGCGGTTTGCGGTCTTCGAACTTATCAAAGTAAAATGCCATCTTGACTCTCCGGCTTGATCCTATTTTACGTGTTTGATCATCCGGAAATGGTTTTTACCGTTATCCTGAAAATAGACGATCTCATCCATAACTTGGTTTATTATTCCAAATCCTCGGCCGCTTGTGTTCCAGGTGTCAGGATCATCGGGATCCATCTCAGGGATCTCTACGCTATCGAGGCCAGCGACGAGGTGGTCAGGGATCCGGCTGCCGTTATCGGAGACAGTGATCGACACACTGGATTTTGAATATTTAAACGATGCCCATATGGTTTTGTTTTGCTCGCCTTGGTAAGCATGTTCTACCGTATTATTGCCTATCTCAACAACAGCAAGTTCAACCATATCAAGGTCGACAGCCGGTAAGACCGTTAAGTGATACATGCCCGAGATGGCCTTCCCGATAAGCGCTACCGTTTCATATGTCGCTTGACCCTCGAGTTTTAATTCCCTGTCCATTAGGAACTCCTTTTCTCTCTGGTATCCCCAAAGGGGACAGCGCCCGATAGGTCCATCAATTGCGCGCTGATGTCGCTCGGTACTTGAGCTTCTCTGACATCTTGAAGGATCCAGCGAGCGCCGATCTCCTCAAGGGTGATATGGTTGCCTTGGTGGTCAATGCAATAGCCGTTATACAACATCCTATCTTCGACGCTGGCGGCGCCGGAAAGAAAGGTATAGTCATCAATAATGCTGTGCTTGACTGTGGCACCCGCTTCGATAAAACAATTCTGACCAATGACTAAGGGGCCAATGAGATTGGCACCTTTTTCTATTCGTGTACCACTGCCGATAACGACTGGACCAGAAATATGGATGTTATCCAAGTCGACGACACAGTTTATTCCAATGTGGATGCCGGGGCGCTCTTCGTGTCCTGGTATTGGGTAGCCTGTGATCTTTCCGCTGAGTACGTCGCTGGTGACCTGCCAAATGTCGGTTATATTGCCGACATCAAGCCATTGGAAATCAAAGTTTTTGGCATAGAATGGCAACCGCTGTCTTGCTAACTCAGGGAAGAGATCGCCACCAATATCCGACACTTTGTCAGCAGGGATGTAGTTAAAGATCTCCGGCTCAAAGATGTAGATCCCGGTATTGACTTGATTGGAGATAGCGGTGCCGACAGGCGGCTTTTCCTGAAACGCTAATACCCTGCCATTGTCATCAGTCTTGACGACACCGTAACGAACGAGCAGGTCATCGGGCAGTGTCTTGGTGATGATGGTCGCTAACCCCCCGGAGCGACGGTGGAAGTCGATGGCCTCCTTGAAGTCCAAGTCAAACCATGCATCGCCACAGACGACAACAAAGGTATCATCGAAAAAGTGAGACTGATCCTGGACCTTTTTTAGGCCACCGCCACTGCCAAGTGCTTTCCCGACCAGTTCGCCGTTTTGCAGTTCACCTTCGTAGGAATAGCAAAGTTCAACGCCGTACTGGAAACCGTCCCGAAAATAGCTCTCCAATACCGGCGCAAGGTAACTGGTGTTAACTATCAATTCATCAACCCCAAACTTCTTGAGCTGCAGGATGATTGACTCCATCAGCGGGCGACGAAGTATTGGGATCATGGGTTTGGGAATGCTGGCGGTGATAGGGCGTACCCTGGTGCCTTTACCTGCGCCTAAGATCATGCCTCTCATGTCTACCTCACGCTTTTATTGCTTCATTGACAGAGCCGTGGCACTGAAATATGCGATCCATACGCGTCAGACGAAACAGCTCTTGAACCGCTTGCTGGAGTCCAACCACCTTGATCTGTCCGCCGTGTAGCCCTTTGTGGACGGCGACAACCGCTCCCAATCCACTGGAATCCATAAAGCTTACTTCGGCTAAGTCCAGAATGATCCCGGCGCCTTTATCTGGCAACGCGGCCTCCACGGCCTGCTTAAATGTCATCGCCGAAGCCGCATCCAGTCGATTAGCGTGGATATGGATCACTAAGTTTCCTGCGTGTTGAGAGGTGGATATTTCCATAAATTTGCTCCTTAAAGTCCCTGCCATTCCAAAGCGAGAAATGACACATCGTCGTCAAATTGATCACCACGGTTCCAGCTGATCAATGTCTGCTCGACCAGTTTGGCTTGGTCATCGATACCAAGGTGGTGGTTGTCATTAATTGTGCGGATCAGGCGTTCGGTACCAAACTCCTCTTTCGAGGGGCTAAAGCACTCGGTAACACCATCGGAGAAGATAAAGAGTCGATCGCCAGGGGAGAGATCGAACTCAAATTGTTCATATTCCACGTCCGGCAACATACCAACCGGAAAGCCATTCATACTCCGTTCAGTGGTGGATGTTTTGGTTTGATGCAGCAGTCCTGGATGGCCAGCTTGGCAGACAGTCACTCGCCCAGTTTTCACATTCAGAAGGGCATAGATCATGGTGAAATACTGAGTGCTGTTGCCTTGAGACATGTAGCGCTCGTTGAGCTTACTGACCACTTCAACCGGCTGCAGGATCTCGTAATGTGGCGGCCTGGAGATGAAGCGCTTGAGTAATGTGGCGCCTTTTTGGCTGGGCGACATTGCGTATTTTAGCGTAAAGGAGAGCAGGGCAGAGGGGATCCCATGGCCAGATACGTCGAGCAAATAAAAGGCAATGGTGTTTTCATCCAGCCGCTGGTAGTCGAACATATCGCCGCCGAGGTACGCCGAACAATTACAGATCCAAGCGAATTCGGTACCAGGTAGCTCACTATGGGTAGGCAACAAGCTGCTGTGCATTTCGGCGGCCATAAGCAGATCTTTTTTGATCTGCGCATAGGCTTTGGTTAACCGCTCGTTTTGTTGATTGAGCTCATTATTGAGTTCAATGATGCGTTGGCCGACCCCGATCCTGGCGTTCAGCTCTGCTAAGGGAGATTGTTTGGTGATGAAGTCATCCGCGCCGATCTTCAGGCCTTCGATGATCTCCTGTTCCTGATCTTTTGATGAGAGCAAGATGAAATAGACGAATCGGCCAAAATCCTGTTGCTTAATGGTTCGACATAGCGCGTGACCATCCATAACGGGCATGGAAACGTCTGAAACCACCATCTGGATCTCGGGCTGATTGTTGAGCATCTCTAATGCTTCGGCACCGTGTTCAGCAGTTGCAACGTCGTGTCCAAATTTATTGAGGGACAACGACAGCACCTTTCTGACGTCACGAGCGTCTTCGACCAGCAACACTTTCATAGGGAAATCCGTTTCCTGCGGCAAAATTGCCTATGCTTAATCTAACGCTAGTAGAGGTTTAATTATCAGGCAAATTCTTTGATCTACACTTCGGTGAGTGACGACAGGGAAGAGTTGGATGAAGATCGGAATCAATGTGCCTCGAAACATACGCTACGTCGTTTGGCCGGTGGTGCTGTTTGGAGTGCTAAGTGTTCATGGTTGTGACAGCCATTTACGGGCAAAGCTACGGTCGACGGCCCTGCATCTCGAGGCGGCAACGCAAGCGATGGCGCAGATCCAAGATTGGCTTGAGTATACAAATGATGCGCCTTCACGCACAAAGTTAGAGGCGTTGTCGACGATGGCAGAGACGTGGCAATACCTAAACAATCGGCCACCATTTGATGATACGGCTTTTGCTCGGACTTTTAGTTATTCGACGTTGAGGGCAATGGCCCACGAATTGTCGTTGCAGGAACGAGAGACACCTCAGGTTATGGATCATCAACATGATGTGCTTGAACAGCGGACTGCTGTGCTAGAGCGAAGCCTGTCTCGCGCTTCTAGTCAATGGTTAACCCTGCAGCAGCAAGTGGCCGACTCAGGCGAGCAGATCGCGCAGCAAAATACCGTCATCGAGCAATTACGCGGTCAACTTGCAGCTCTTGAGCAACAGACGTTATTACAGCGTGCTGAAGTGGAAAGCGTAGAGTTGGTTGATCTCTTTGTGGAAACCCAGCCAGCTAACGCAAAGGTTGAGGTACTGAATATCAAGCCACGTTACACGCAAGGGTTGAGTTTGCCCGAAGGTCAGTATCTATTACGGATCTCAGCCCCAGGCTATATGACGCTGAATCGTTGGGTGAAGCTCCAGCATTTGAATAACAGATATTGTGTCAACTTGTTGGGTGACGCATCTCCCTTAGAAAGCCCAACTCCAGGCGAGCATCAAAGCGCCATCTTTGAAGCGCCCTGTATCTGGTGAGTCTGGATTCCATGGGAAACGATTGCCAGAGTAGTTATTGTATTGCAGGGTCCAGGTAAACGGGCGCCAATCGAAGTAGCCAAACCCGTAGGTAAAATCTGGGTTCCATGGCTGTTTTTGGCCACTGGTTGGATAATAAAAGAATGATGCATTGACATACCAGTTGCCGGTTATCGTGTATTTACAGCCCAATTGAAAAGTGCGATGTGATGACTTATAGCTTGTTGTTGCTAAGTCAAAATACTCAGGTGTGTAGTTAAATCCGAGCTCACATCCCATACTGGCATCATCAAACCCGGACGCCCATCTGATCCAAGAGAACGGGACCGGGAACTTCCAGCCCAGGCTCCAAGTGCCGCGATTGAAGTGAGTGCTCTTTTCTCCCTTTTCCGGACTAAAACGGTTTCCGCCGTAATTGGAATAGATCAATGAAAGCGTGTAAGGTCGCCAGTCGCTGTAGCCGAAGACGTATGTGTAATCAGGCTCCCAAGGTTGCTGCAATTTGCCGTCGAGATAATGTGCGAAGGTGATCGTAGCAAACCAATTACCGATGGGGTTGTACTTGAGTGTCGCTGAAATATTTTGGTTGATCCCCTCCGTACCTCCGACATTGTTGCTTGGATTTGCGGCGATCACGCTCTCGCGCAATGGGTAGTTCAGTGCGATGTTTCCGGAGAAGCCTTGATACCAGGGGCCATCTTGGTCAGTAACTTCAGCCAAAGGAAGGTCGAAAGAACTGTTAACGCCTCGCCAGATCTCATCCCATGTCGAAGTAGGCAGTGCCTTGCTGTGTTGCGTTTGTCGGCTAAGTACCGAACTTTGATTTTTGGGCGCACGTTGCGCGCTATTTCGATAGTGGCGACCATCTGTTGCATAGCTTAGCGTTGAGTTGAGAGATATAAAGATACATATCAATAGCTTGAACTTGCCATTATACCAAAACTGTATAGCATTCATAAAAAGTTCGCCTCGATCCTTGGCAAAAATAACGTAACTATTCTAGCGTTGAGAGTAAAGGAATTGTTCTCATATGACAGCAAGGGTGTTTATGGACGCGTTAGTGGGTCAGGTTGTTGGAAATATTACTTCGTTAGGTTCTAAACTGGATTTGACATCGAACTCACATCTTAATGCGATTGCTGGCTCAGCCAATCTGCTCCTGGCTGAGGGGCTGACGCTGTTTCAATTGAGGCAGATTGAAAGTGACGTACGCTGGAAAGATCACCTCGGCTTTCAGTTGGCGTTAAAATTAGCTTTGTCTCGGCGCTGTTGCGAAGCTATTGCTGTTCCGACCACGCTAACCGTGGTGTTCGCCATGTATAAAGAAACAGAACGCATGATGTCACCAAAGCATCATCAATATGGAGAAGACTTCATTCGCCGCAAGGTGGAGCAGCTCGATTGGTTGTGCGCGGATCTGCCGTTGTTGAGTTGGCAAATGGAGATAGTCGACGACGGTTGTCCTGACGGTAGTGGGGCGGCGGCAAGTCGTGTCATTGAAAGCTTGAGGCGGCAAGAGCAAGTGCAAGTGCACTATTTACAGGATGCGATTGACCAACATCATGAGGTGGTTACGGGTCTGAGCGCGGTAGAGCAAAGCCGAAAAGGTGGCTCTGTCTGTTTGGGTTTGGCCAATGCGTATGAACGCGATCCCAGTGCGACTCATTATGTTTGTTATACGGATGCGGATCTGTCCACCCACCTCGGTCAGTTAGGCTTGTTGGTCCAACCCCTTGTTGATCAAAAAGCCCTAGTTGTGTGTGGATCGCGTCGAGAGCCGCAATCGGTCGTATTGAAGGAAGGGGTGCGCAATGAGCGCGGTAAGCTGTTTATCTTTCTTTGGAAGAAGCTACTTCCACAACTGAACTTTCTTGTCGATACCCAGTGCGGCTTCAAGGCATTTCGCGCGGATCTGCTACCTCATGTACTAAAGCAGCGATTGGAAAATCAGTTTGCGTTCGACATTGAGCTGTTGCTGCGGACGCAACTGCATCAAGCGGATCAGATCAGTAAGGTTGGGATCGGCTGGATCGACAGCGATGCCCTGTCAACCACGACGGATCTTGCGCCCTATCTGAGCATGCTCAAGGCGATCGTCGCTATGTACCGTCAGTATGTACCGCAGCGAGCCGACGCGGATGCGTTTGCTGCGCTGATCGATGATCTGAACGAGAATGAGTGGGAGGCCTTACTGGTTGAGATGACGCCATTTTTGGCTTCTCATAATCTTACTGAGCTGCTTGCCAGCCGGGAGGTGACCCCAGAAAGGCTTCGGCAAGCGTCTCTTTCTGAGGTAAATCAGCGTGAGACGCTCAAGGTCGAATAGTGTGACAGATAAGCCAGCTTGCGCGGAATTCTACTTATGATCAAAAAAAGCGGCTTAGATCTAAGCCGCTTTCTCTATCCACGGTTAGCCGATGCACAGTGACAAAGGGCTTAGCTAACAGTCACGATCTTGCAGGTGTTTGTGCCGCCAATGGTTTCCATCATATCACCCTTGGTCATGAGCAGCAGATCGCCACTGCTGATCAGGTTGGCCTGCTTCACGCAGTCCAGCGCCGCTTTGGCGATGGTATCTTCATTATGAGCACTTGAGTCGAACTCAACGGGAACAACGCCCCGAACCAATGCCAGTCGATTGAGTGTGGTTTGGTGACGGGAGAGCGCGATGATCGGCAGGGTGGAGGTGATCCGACTCATCAACTGTGGTGTCGTTCCGGACTCGGTCAGTGCAATGATCGCCTTGACGCCTGCTAGGTGGTTGGCGGCGTACATGGTTGCCATTGCGACGGTCTCCTCTACCGAGTCGAACTTTTCGCTGAGGCGGTGGCTTGAAACCGATGCACTTGGGTGTTTCTCTGCGCCCAAGCACACCTTGGACATGGCCAGGACCGTCTCTTCCGGAAAGTCACCGGCGGCTGTTTCGGCGCTTAACATGACGGCGTCGGTGCCATCCAGCACGGCATTGGCCACGTCCATGACTTCGGCTCGTGTTGGCATCGGGCTGGTGATCATAGACTCCATCATCTGAGTGGCGGTGATCACAACTCGATTCAGAGTACGGCTACGTTCGATCAGACGTTTTTGTACGCCAACCAGCTCAGGATCACCGATCTCGACGCCAAGATCGCCTCGAGCGACCATCACCACATCCGATGCCAAGATCACATCATCCATCGCGGCATCCGTGGCAACGGCTTCGGCGCGCTCGACCTTAGCTACGATGCTCGCATTGAGCCCGGCCTGCTGGGCAAGGGAGCGGGCGTAATCGAGATCTGCGCCGGTGCGAGGGAAAGAGACAGCGAGATATTCGACCTGGATCTTGGCTGCGGTTAGGATATCGGCTTTGTCTTTTTCGGTCAGTGCTGCAGCGGATAAGCCGCCTCCGAGTTTGTTGATCCCTTTATTATTGCTGAGGGGGCCAGCCACGGTCACCGTGGTGTGGACTTCACTCCCTACCACTTTGGTTACCTGAAGTTGAACGCGACCGTCGTCAAGCATCAAAATGTCGCCTGGACTGACGTCATTTGGCAACTCTTTATAGTCTAAGCCCACTTTCTCTTGGCAACCTTCACCTTTGGCTAGGGCGCTGTCCAAAATAAAGTGATCGCCAAGCGCCAATTGGATCTTGCCATTTTTAAAGGTGGAAACCCGGATCTTTGGTCCCTGCAGATCCCCTAAGATCGCCACATGGAGGCCATGCTTCGCCGCGAGTTCGCGCACGTCTTTTGCTCGCTGAATGTGATCCTCAGCGCTGCCGTGTGAAAAGTTCATGCGAACCACATTGGCACCAGCGAGGATCACTTTTTCGAGATTATTATCTCGATCCGTGGCTGGACCTAGGGTGGTTACGATCTTGGTTCTTCTGAGCATGATCGGCTCCCTTATTAGCTATCGGTGTCTTATGTTAAAACCCAGCAACAACAGTGAAAGAAAACAACACCGGGCGCTAGTGATATTTTGATGCTGAAAACGTATTCAGTAAGAGGGTGGTTACATTTTAGACTGTACGGGGGGGTTAGGTGAGCGCAGCGTTGTGCTCACCCTAAAATCTGTTACTGCATATGGGGTTTTTCGAAGCGAGATTCTTTTAGTGCCTCTTTTACGCGCTTTAGATTCTCACGGAAGCGAGGGCCCCGTCGCAGGGTAAAACCGGTCGCCAGGACATCGACCGCGACCATTTGGGCCAGGCGTGACGCCATCGGCATGTAGAGATCGGTATCCTCAGGGACGTCCATGGTCAGGGCCAAAGAGCACTCTTTGGCGAGCGGGCTGTCTTTGGCGGTGAGGCCAATAACGTGCGCGTGGTTTTCCCGCGCCAAACGTGCGATCTCCACCAAGGCTTTGGTCCGGCCGGTGTGGGAGAACAGCACTATGGTGCTGCCTTCGCGCGCGTTGATGCAGCTCATGCGCATCATTAGCACATCATCGAAGCAGGAGACTGGGATGTTGAAGCGGAAGAATTTATTTTGAGCGTCGTGGGCGACTGCCGCCGAGGCGCCTAGGCCGAAAAAGGAGATCTGATCGGCTTGGGTTAGCATGTCAACGGCGCGATTGACCAATTGTGGGTCAATGGTTTGCTTCGCTGAATCGAGCGCAGCCATCGATGACTCAAAGATCTTATTGGTATAGGCCTCAGCACTGTCACTGGCTTCGACGTGGCGTGATACATAAGGTGTACCGTTAGCCAAGCTCTGGGCAAGATGGAGCTTAAAGTCTGGAAAACCTTTGGTATCCAAACGGCGGCAGAAGCGATTAACGGTAGGCTCGCTGACGTCTGCCATCTTGGCCAGAGTTGCGATGCTGCATTGGATCGCTTGCTGGGGATCGGCCAAGATGACTTCCGCCACCTTGCGTTCCGACTTGCTAAAATTGGCCAGACTTTTCTGGATCTTATCGATCGTATTCATAAATCGTCAAAGACTCTAATCCGTGGGCTATTGTTTACTTAGTCCATTAAGAAGGAACTGTACGAGGCCTTAATATATCGCTATGTACAGTGGTTCCCATATGGCACTGATCTCATTTTCGGTATCTTACTAACACTCTTGAAATTAAGCCAGCGTGTAGGGGCTTTTGCCCCTTGCATCGGTGGCAAAATTTCATTCTAATGTAGCTAAATTACATCTTGGGCGGACCACCGCCCTTTAGAGGAGACGGAAGTGGCTGTTAACAAAGATTCTTCAGTCAAATCCTGCGATTTTGTGTTGTTTGGTACTATGGGCGACTTGGCACGACGCAAGTTGCTGCCGGCCATGTATCAACTGGATCGCGCAGGCCTGCTTCATGAAGATACGCGCATTGTAGGCATCGCGCGTAGTGAAATGAGTCAGGAAGATTACGTTGGTGCCGTTCAAAAAGCACTGAACACCTTTGTCAAAGAGACTTTGGATCAGACGGTTGCAGAGCGCTTTATCAAGCGTTTGTGCTACTACGCGACGGATTTCACCGATCCTGCCGGGTTTAAAGGACTACAAAAGATCCTGAACCCGAACAGCGTGATGGTAAACTACTTCGCCACACCGCCATCTATCTATGGTGCCATTGGTAATTGCCTCAAAGAGAACGGGCTGATCAAAGCGGATACCCGCGTTGTATTGGAAAAACCGATCGGCAATGACCTGGAATCTTCCAAGGTTATCAACAACCAAGTTGCTGAATACTTTGCAGAAAAGCAAATCTACCGGATCGATCATTACCTGGGTAAAGAGACGGTACAAAATCTGGTTGCTCTGCGTTTTGCCAACTCGCTGTTTTCCTCTAAGTGGGACAACCGCACCATCGATCATGTGCAGATCACCGTTGCGGAAGAGGTGGGTATTGAAGGCCGCTGGGGCTACTTCGATGAAGCAGGTCAGATGCGCGATATGATCCAGAACCACCTGCTGCAGGTCTTGTCTCTGGTTGCGATGGATCCGCCGGTTAACCTGGACGCAGACTCGATCCGCGATGAGAAGGTGAAGGTACTGAAGTCGCTACGCCCGATCGATCAGACCAACATCTATGAGAACACCGTCCGTGGTCAATACACCGCGGGTTTCCTGAAAGGCGAGTCCGTGCCGGGCTACCTGGAAGAGGAAGGTGCCAAGACCGATTCCAATTGCGAAACCTTCGTTGCCATGCGTGTCGATATCGACAACTGGCGTTGGGCGGGTGTGCCGTTCTACCTGCGCTCAGGTAAGCGTATGCCGACCAAGCACTCTGAGATCGTCGTTCACTTTAAGAACCCGCCGCACAACCTCTATAAGGATCTGTACCGTGATCTGCCAGCGAACAAGCTGACGATCCGCCTGCAGCCGCATGAGGGCGTTGAGATCCAGATGATGAACAAGGTTCCTGGCCTGGATTCTACGACTCGTCTGCAGACCACGAAGTTGGATCTGTCCTTCTCCGATACCTTCAAGAATGAGCGCATCGCTGACGCGTATGAGCGTTTGTTGCTGGAGTGTATGTTGGGTAACCAAGCGCTGTTCGTACGTCGTGATGAAGTTGAGCAGGCGTGGACTTGGTGTGACTCTATCCTGAACGCTTGGGAAGCCTCCAATGAGCCACCGAAGAACTACCCGGCGGGTAGCTGGGGCCCGGTTGCGTCTGTAGCGATGATCACTCGCGATAACCGCGCTTGGGAGGAGTGAGATGACAATGCCAAACATGCACACCTTCGTGACCGGCGCTGAGCTGGTTTCAGAGCTGGCCACCAAGATCACCGCACAACTGGCTGCGGCGATCGCTGAGCGCGGCTCAGCCTCGCTGTTCGTTTCCGGTGGTGGCACGCCGCTGCCGCTGTTTAAAGCCATGAACCAAATCGATATTGACTGGAGTAAGGTCAATGTTTCTTTGGTTGATGAGCGTTGGGTTGCCCCAGATCATGCGGACTCAAACGATCGCTTGGTGCGTGACAACCTGATCCAGAACAAAGCCGCTGACGCGAACTATGTGTCGCCAGTGACCGGTCATGCCACCCCAGAAGAGGGTCTGGTCGAAGCAACTGCCCGACTGAGTGCGTTCGGTCAACCGTTCGACGTGGTGATCTTGGGTATGGGTGGCGACGGCCACACCGCGTCCCTGTTCCCATGCTGCGAGCAATTGGATGAAGGCTTCAACACCGATGCGTTGTTGTTGGCGACCCATCCGACCAAGGCGCCACACGCGCGCATTACGCTTTCATTGAAGGCGATCTTGGCTGCTCGTCACACCTACCTGCACATTGCCGGTCAAGGTAAGAAAGACGTTCTGGATGCCGCTTTGGCTGGAACCGACGCCACCGAGCTGCCTATCCGTGCTGTCCTGCAACAGGCCCCTGTCGACGTATACTGGAGCGAAGCGTAATGCTGAACCCGCAAATTAAGGCGATCACCGATCGCATCATCGAGCGCAGTGTCGAGACCCGCGCCGAATACCTGAAAAACATGGCGGCTCAGCAAGCCAAAGGCGTGCTGCGTGGCGCGTTAGGTTGCTCAAACCTGGCCCACGGCTTCGCGGCTTGCGGTAAGCAGGACAAAGCCGATCTGAAGGCGATGAACAAGTCCAACATCGGTATCGTGACCTCTTACAACGATATGTTGTCAGCGCACCAGCCGTATGAGACCTATCCAGAGCAGATCAAAGCCGCGTGTCGTTCTGCAGGCTCTGTCGCCCAGGTCGCCGGTGGTGTCCCTGCGATGTGTGATGGCGTGACTCAGGGTCAGCCGGGCATGGAGTTGTCGCTGCTGTCCCGTGAAGTGATCGCCATGGCAACCGCTGTTGGTCTGTCCCACAACATGTTCGACGGTACGCTGCAGTTGGGCGTCTGTGACAAGATCGTCCCGGGTATGGTGATGGGCGCGCTGAGCTTCGGCCACCTGCCCACCTTGTTTGTACCAGCAGGGCCAATGCCTTCCGGTTTGCCAAACAAAGAAAAGGCCCGTGTGCGTCAGGAATACGCGCAAGGTAATGTGGGTGAGGAAGCCTTGCTGGAAGCGGAATCCGCTTCTTACCACAGCCCTGGCACCTGTACCTTCTACGGCACGGCGAACTCCAACCAGCTCGCCATTGAAGCGATGGGCCTGCAGTTGCCAGGTTCCTCCTTTGTGCCACCGTCAGGCGATCTGCGCGAGCAGTTGACCGACGCGGCAGCCAAGCAGGTTTGCCGCCATGCGCAGGCAGGAACCGCGCGTATGGCTGATATCTACAGCGAAAAGAACGTGGTTAACGGCATTGTTGCTTTGTTGGCAACCGGTGGCTCGACCAACCTGACCATGCACTTGGTGGCTATGGCTCGCGCCGCTGGCGTGATCGTGACCTGGCAGGACTTTGCGGATCTGTCCGCGGCTACGCCGCTGCTGGCCCGCGTCTACCCGAACGGTCAGGCGGACATTAACCACTTCCACCAAGCCGGTGGCATGGCGTTCCTGATGGCTCAGCTGCGCAAAGGCGGTTTGATCCACGAAGACGTTGAAACCGTAGCGGGTCAAGGCCTGGAGCTGTACACCAAAACACCAGCGCTGGTGGAAGGCAAGCTGCAGTGGGTGGATTGTGCAGAGCAGTCCGGCGACGAAGACGTGCTGCGCCCGATCGACAAGCCGTTCCAGGAAACCGGTGGCATGCAGTTGCTGAAAGGCAACTTGGGTCGCGCGGTAATGAAGGTGTCGGCGGTTGAGCTGGAGCACCAAATTGTTGAAGCACCAGCCGTGGTTATCGAATCTCAGTATGATTTGGAAGGCATGTTTAAGGCCGGTGAGCTGGACAAAGATTGCATCGTGGTTGCGCGCTACCAGGGCCCGCAGGCCAATGGTATGCCTGAGCTGCACAAGCTGACCCCACCGTTGGCCGTGCTGCAAGATCGCGGTTTCAAGGTTGCGTTGGTGACCGACGGACGTATGTCGGGTGCATCTGGTAAGGTACCTGCCGCCATCCACGTGACCCCGGAAGCTATCGATGGTGGTTTGCTGGCGAAGGTGAACGACGGTGACATGATCCGTTTGAATGCCATCACCGGTGAACTGACTTTGTTGGTTGAAGAAAAAGAACTAGAAGAACGTTCAATCCCAGCAATGGATCTGAGCGCCAATAATATCGGCTCTGGTCGCGACCTGTTCGCCCAGTTCCGCACCATGCTGGCGCGCCCTGAAATTGGCGCCTCTGCAGTAATTAAGTAAGGATTTTTTTATGAGTAACCAATGGGTTATGCAGCCGGGTGAAGTTTTCGCTCGTAGTCAAGTTGTGCCAGTAATGGTGATCAACAAGCTGGAAGAAGCGGTTCCTCTGGCGAAAGCTCTGGTTGCCGGTGGCATCGAGATCCTGGAAGTGACCCTGCGTACCGAGTGCGCAGTGGAAGCTATCCGCGCGATCCGTGAAGCCGTGCCAGAAGCACTGGTTGGTGCGGGTACCGTTCTGAATGCTGAGCACCTGGATCAAGTGATCGAGGCCGGCGCCCAGTTCGCCATCAGCCCGGGTGCGACCCCAGCATTGCTGCAGGCGGCCAAAGCGCGCTCCATTCCGCTGATCCCGGGTGTGGCTTCTGTTTCTGACGCCATGCAGGCGCTGGAGCAGGGCTATGATCACCTGAAATTCTTCCCAGCGGAAGCCAACGGTGGTGTTAAGGCACTGAAATCCATCTTGGGCCCACTGCCTCAGTTGACGTTCTGCCCAACCGGCGGGATCAGCCTGAACAACTACAACGATTACCTGGCCATTCCTCAGGTGAAAGCTTGTGGTGGTTCCTGGATCGCACCGGTTGACGCTGTGACCAACGGTGATTGGGATCGCATCACCCAGCTGTGTAAAGAAGCCGTTGAAGGCGTGAAGTAATTCACCCTCCCCGAGTTTTGACACAGACGGCGCCCTTCGGGGCGTAATGCCGATCATTTAAGGATCGTTTGACCGATCTTTTGATGATGTCAGAATCCGAGTTCTCATTCAGGAACTCGGATTTTTTATGCTTCTCAGTCAAGCTCTCGATACCCTCCATAGCTTCT